>NC_010644.1:1500000-1643562 GCF_000020145.1 Elusimicrobium minutum Pei191 | reverse complement strand
TTATACTTTACTTATGGATAAAAAAAGCTTTTTCTCTCAAATATGGGCAAAATTACTTATAAGCAATAAAGATTTCTTTAAAAGGGGCGATAAAGTGCTTGTCGGTGTAAGCGGCGGGGCGGATTCTGTATGTCTGCTTCATTTTTTAACGCAGCTGGCGCAAAAAAAACGTTTTAGGGTATACGCCTGCCATATAAACCACTCATTAAGGGAAAACGCTAAAAAAGACGAACTTTTTACAAAAAAACTTTGTGAGCAGCTGGGCGTTGAGCTTTTTGTTATTACAAAAGACGTTAAAAATATTGCCCTTAAAAATAAATTAAGTATTGAGCATGCAGCCAGAAAAGCAAGATATTCGGCTTTTGAAAGCGCGGCAAAAAAAATTAATGCCGGTTATTTGGCGTTGGCGCACCATTTGGATGATAATGTTGAAACATTCTTTCTTAATATATTAAGGGGCACAAAAGCCAAAGGTTTAACGGGAATACCGCGCGTAAGGCCGCTTAATAAAAACACGGTTATTATAAGACCTTTACTTAATATAAGAAGACAAGACGTTATAAATTATGTTAAATTTAATAAACTTAAATTTATTACGGACGAGACAAATTCAGACGAAAAATATACAAGAAATTGGGTAAGAAACAAACTGCTGCCGATGGTTGAAAAAAAGCAGCCGCAGATAAGAGAACATATTCTGCTTATATCTAAAGATTTGGAAAAAGAGTGCCGAAAATGAAAATAGATAATTATTCTCACTTAGTTTCACCGGGCGAAATAGAATATATTAAAAAAACAGGAATGACTCTCAAGGGTAAAACCGCCAATATAGTTACTACGGCCGCATACGGAAGCGGCGTATCTGAGCTTGTGGGGAACGTGCTTCCGTTTTTCCAGGATTTTGACATTGAGACTAAAAGAATAAATTTAAATATGCCAAAAGATTTTTTGGATATTTCCAAAAAATTTTATGAAGGGCTTAGCAACTCTTTGGTAAACATAACACAAGAGGACCTTGATTTCTTTTTAAGTTTTAAACCGCTTATAAGAGAGCAGACCTCAAACCCGTGCGATTTGCTTTATGCTAATGATCACGCCGCGCTTACGGCTATTGATAACAAGGTTTTTAAAAAGGCGATATGGCGTTGCCATATAGACGTTTCTCATTCAAATCCATTTTTATGGCATTTTCTTAAAAGATATATTGAAAAGTTTGACGTGTCTGCTTTTTCTTTCCCAAGTTTTTCGGGTAATCTTTCAATACCTAAATTTTCAATTATGCCGGCTATAGACCCGCTTTCCGATAAAAATAAAGAAATTCCCGAAGAGTATATAAACAGCGTTTTTGAAAAATATAATATACCCAGAAGCAAACCTATCCTTTTGCAAATAGGCCGTTATGATGTGTTAAAAGACCCGCTTGGAGTTATTGAAGTATACCAGGAAGTGGCTAAAGAATATAATTGTATTTTAGTGCTTGCCGGGGGCGAGGCGTCGGACGACCCTGCTTCACATTCGGTTTATAAGCAGGTTTTGGAAAAAGCCCAAGAAGTACCCGGCGTTCATGTTCTTCTCTTAGACCAAAACGATTTAGAAATTAACGCTTTACAAAGAGGCTCTACCATAGTTATCCAAAAAAGCATAAGAGAAAGTTTTGGTCTTGCCATAACGGAAGCGTTGTGGAAGAAAAAGCCCGTAGTAGCTTCCGAAACCGGAGGCATACCTTTACAGATAATAGAAGGACTTACGGGTTTGTTTTCCGTAAGCAATGTTACCTGCGTGCAGCAGATAAAACGTTTATTAAAAAACCCAAAGCTCGGTGAAGATCTTGGACTGGGCGGCTATGAACACGTAAAAGAGAACTTTTTGATAACAAGGCATGTAAGGGATTTAATGCTTATGTTCTCAAGAGTTTTGGAAACGGAAGTATAAAAAAGTAAGTCTAGGCTAACAAATAAAGTATAATATATGAATATTACTTTAAAAAAGAAGGTGTTATGCAATCAAATGTTTTAATTGTTCTTACCGCTGTAGGATTAGGTCTTACGCATACTATTTTGGCTCCCAATCATTATCTTCCGTTTATAGCGATAGCAAAGGCAAGAAATTGGACGCTGCCAAAAACCTTATTTATAACTTTCTTGTGCAGCTCTGGGCATATAATAGGATCTCTTATTATTGCCGTTATAGCCGTTTTATTTGGCGTTGCCGCCAGTAAAATAGAAATCATAGACGGTTACCGCGCA
This sequence comes from Elusimicrobium minutum Pei191, assembly GCF_000020145.1. Lineage (NCBI taxonomy): Bacteria > Pseudomonadati > Elusimicrobiota > Elusimicrobia > Elusimicrobiales > Elusimicrobiaceae > Elusimicrobium > Elusimicrobium minutum. Next base: position 1,641,316 of record NC_010644.1, on the reverse strand, counting down.
AATATCGCCGCGTGGGGGCTTATATTGTTTGGTTTAATTTACTTTTTGTACGGAGTAAAAGCAGCCAGGCATAACCATTCCTGCTGTGAACATATACATACAAAAAAAGACGATATAAAAAGTCTTACCCCTTTTATTTTGTTTATGCTTTTTCTTTTTGCCCCGTGTGAAGCGTTTATCCCTATAATGATGATTCCCGCCATAGAAAATATTCCTATGCTTACCGTAGCCGTAGCGCTTGCCTTCGGTATTACGACAATGATTACTATGGTAGTAGCCGTAGGACTCGGGTATAAAGGAGTTGAACTTTTGCCTTTTAAAAAGTGGGAAAGATATGGGCACATGATAGCGGGCGCGGTTATTTTAATTTGCGGAATACTTGTTGAAGTTTTGGGGCATGTGCACCATCATGTACATTAATTTCTTTTAAAAAGACATAATAAAAAAGACACATGGAAACATGTGTCTTTTTTAATATTTAAAAACTTATGGTTGGGATAGGATTCGAACCTATGTAGGGACACGCCCGACGGTTTTACAGACCGTTGCTTTTGACCGCTCAGCCACCCAACCGTACTGATTAAAAAACCGGAGGCTTTTGCAAGCCCCCGGTTATTTTCTTAAACAACCAGGTAAAATTATTATAGCAAAAAACAAAAGCAAATAAAACTTTTTATTAAGATTTCAGAAGATAAAAAAGAGTTTATATAAAAACTGTTTTAAAGAACCTCTTAAACCGGAAAAGATTTCCCGCGCGGTGAGGTCAAGTTTTGTAAAACATTTTATATCTGTTAAAATCTAAAATTTGTGTTTCCAAAGTGCTCGTTGAATATCTATAAAAACCCATTATTAAAAACATGGCGTATATTCGTTATGCCGCTTAAAATATTGCGCCGCAAAATATTAAAAAAGTATTTTTTAATTCGCATCTGAAGTTATATATTTTATGGAGGGCAAAAAAACTTATTTAAATTATTTTGGCATATGTTTGTTGACCGAGGGCAATTCTTATGTTAAACTTTTTAATTGCGGAGGCTGTTATGAAAAAAGGGTTTACTTTAATTGAACTTTTAGTTGTTGTTTTAATTATAGGCATATTGGCGGCTATCGCTTTGCCCCAGTATACGGCGGCGGTTGAAAAAAGCAGAATGTCTGAGTCAATGATAGTTGTGCGCTCTTTATTGGACGCGGCTAAAAGATACCAGCTTGCCACGGGCTCGTGGCCGTCTAGCTTTGACGACCTTGATATAGAACCCCCGGGCACAAGAAATTCAGACACAAAATATACTACTTCAAATTTTGTATATGAGCTGCATACAAGTCCTATGCATATACAAGGTAAAAGAACTACAAAGGTTCTCTATTCCATTGCGTATTTAGACAAAGGGTATGTTGACTGTGTAGTCAGCATAACTGGTACTGCGGCGGAAAAGAAAGTTTGCACCTCTTTAACTGGGGATTCTGTGGGGGTTGTTTGCCCGGAATCGGGCTTCCAGTGCTACCGCATTAAATAGTGTTTAACATTAAGCTTAAAATTTGTATAATATAACAAACCGAGTCAAATCTGACAACGGCATACCACTCCGTTGCCAAAAACAAACAAGGTATAAAAATAATAATATGACAAAAACATTTCTCCCTTCCGTTAAGGAAGTAGAAACAACCAGGCAGTGGCACCACATTGACGCTGCGGGCAAAACATTAGGCAGACTTTCTACACAAATAGCAGTGCTGCTTATGGGCAAGCACAAAAAAACATTCACACCCCATATGGATTGTGGTGATTTTGTTGTGGTTACTAACGTCGGGCAAATAAAAGTTACCGGCAATAAAGCTGAGCAGAAAGTATATTTCTCACATTCAGGCTATGCTAAAGGCGGAAAAGAAACGCCCTTCAAAAGACAGTTTGAAAAAGATCCTACGGTAGTTTTAGAACTTGCCGTTAAAAGAATGTTGGATTCTAACAAACTCCGCGCTCCCAGGCTTAAAAGGTTAAGACTTTTTGCCAGCGAAGAACACTCTTTTGCAGACAGATTTGCCACCAAGGCTAAGTAAGAGGTATTTTTTATGACAAAAACAAAAACAAGTCAAGTTGGCAGAAGGAAAACCTCCATAGCCACAGCAGAACTTATTAAAGGTAAAGGCAAAATTACAGTTAACGCCAAACCGATGGAAGAATATTTTGTTCATTCCGCGAAATATCAAAAAGACGTTAAAGCCCCTTTAACGGTAACGAACACTGAAAAAGAATACGACGTTATCGCTAAAGTACAAGGTGGCGGCGTTTCTTCACAAGCGGGCGCTATCAGGCACGCTATCGCAAGATCTTTAGCCGCAGTAAGCGAAGATTTTAAGAAAGCTGTTAAAAAAGCCGGTTATCTTACAAGAGACCCCAGAATGGTCGAAAGAAAGAAACCCGGTCAGCCCGGCGCGAGAAAGAGATTCCAGTTCTCCAAACGTTAATTGGTTTTTCTTACAAAGTTTTACAAAACCCCCGGATTACTCTGGGGGTTTTTTATATGATGAATATACATTGTTAACGGTTTTTTATTGAAGGCAAATGTTTTATAAAAAATAATAAAAAAGAACTGTTACAAAAAAAGATTTACTTTAATAGAATTATTGGTTGCCGTTTTAATTATTGGGACATTGTCCGTTATCGCTTTACCCCAATATACTGCGGCGGTTGAAAAAGGCCGTGCTTTCGCAGGCTGTGTTTATTAAAGACGGTTTGTTTATATGTCTTCTTATGTTGAAAAAGGCCATGCTTCTCTAGCTGTTGTTATGGTAAAAGCCGCGAGGGCACTGCGTAAAGAGCCTTCCTTTCGATGGAAAAGTTACCGTATTACAAAAAAATTTGATATAGAGGTTAGCAGCGGCAAAAACTTTATATACAATGTTGACGAGAGGATTGGCCCTTACCTTATTGCTAAAAAGCAGTTTCCTGCAGGCCAGGGGCAATGAAATAATACGCTTTCTTTATTGCCCCGGCTGTTCTAAATATTCAAATAAAACTTTGTGCCTCTCTCCCGGGGGACGGGAATACGGTGTCTTTTCGTAAAAAAATTGTAAAAAACTAGAAGCCCTGCAGATATTTTTCGGCCGCGCATAAAGTTTAGTTTATAGGATAGTAGAAGTTAGCAAAACTAACATATTTCACGTGAAAACATTTTTTGTTTAATAAAATATAGGACGCCCCTGTGGTATTACAGCGGCATTTTTTGTTTTATGGTCGGGAAGAAGAGTGGTAATATTTCCCTTTACAATATTATTTGTTTTTGCTTTACTATATATATTTAAAAATTTACTATTTTACGTATGCTCACGTCGGAGGAGATATGGCAGAAATTGTTTCTATAGCAAACCAAAAAGGCGGGGTGGGGAAAACAACAACCTCTATTAATTTAGCTTATGCTTTAGCTACGCTGGGGCAGGAAGTTTTGCTTGTTGATTTTGACCCGCAGGGGAATGCTTCTTCAGGTATAGGAATAAATCTTAAAGACGGGGAAAAATCGGTTTATCATTTACTTACAAAAACAGCCAAGGTGGAAGAAGTTTTAAAAAGAACTTCTAATGAAATGCTTGACATCTTACCGGCGTGTAAGGATTTGGCAGGAGCTGAAGTTGAATTAGTTAACATCGAAGGCAGGGAAAACATGCTTACCCAGGCTTTGGCGCCTTTACAAAATATGTATAAGTATATTATTATTGACTGTCCGCCTTCATTAAGCTTGCTTACCTTAAACGCTATGGTAGCTTCTAACAGTGTTATAACCCCCATCCAGTGCGAGTACTATGCTATGGAAGGGCTTGCCCATTTTATTAATACCGCTTCAAAAATTAAGCAGGTTTTAAATCCCAAACTTAATATTGACGGCGGTCTTTTAACTATGTATGACAGCAGAATGAACCTTTCCAACCAAGTGTTGGAAGAGATTAACAAGTTTTACGGAGACCGTGTATATAAAACCCCAATACCCCGAAATATAAGATTGGCTGAAGCGCCAAGTTTCGGACAATCCATATTTGATTATGACCCGGCCTGCCGCGGCGCGGCGGCTTACTTGGACTTAGCTAAGGAGTTTCTTACCCGCAGGGGTGTGGACGCGGCAACCTTAAAAGAAGTAAAAATACCAACAGCTTCTTATGATTTTGGAGGATAATATATGAGCAGGCAAGCATTAGGCAAAGGGTTAGACGCCCTTTTAAAACAAACGCAGGAAGTCCTGGGCACAAAGGATACGGCGGTAAAAGCAGGGGCTAATATACAAAAAATACCTTTAACCAGTATTGTTCCCAACAGATTCCAACCTAGAAGAACATTTAATGAAGAAACCCTTAAAGAACTGGCCGAGTCTATCAAACAGCACGGGCTTACGCAGCCTATAGTTGTTGTCTTTGACGCGGGCTTAAATAAATATGAGATAGTTGTAGGCGAAAGGCGTTTTAGGGCCACAAAGCTTGCCGGCTTTACGGAAATAGAAGCTATTGTCCACTCCAGCCTTGGCGATAAGGAAATGTCAGCCCTGGCGTTAATAGAAAATATTCAAAGGGAAGATCTTAACCCCATTGAAACCGCTTTGGGCTACAAGAGTCTTATGCAAAAGTTCCATGTGTCTCAAACGGATTTAGCGGGTTATTGCGGTAAATCTAAAGCCGCGATATCGAACTCCTTAAGGCTGTTGGACCTTAGTAAGGAAATACAAAAAACTTTGGAAGAGGGAATTTTATCTGAAGGGCATGGCAGGGCGCTTCTTATGGTGCCGGACCTTAAGAAAAGGGAGATATTATTTATCAAACTTAAAAGCGGCAAATTTTCTGTACGCCAGGCTGAGCAGGCGGCAAGGGAAATAATGACAGTTAAAACTTCTGCTCCTGCGCAAAGACCTGTTGAAGTTGTGGATTTTGAAAACAACTTACAAAAAGCCCTAGGTACAAAAGTAGAAGTTAAGTACGGTAAAAGTATGAAAAAGGGAAGCCTTGTTATCCAGTATAACTCCCTTGAACAACTTGAAAATATAGCTGACAGGCTAAAAAGTAAAATGCTTTAATCAGGTTAAAAGTTTTCACGTGAAATCCCCGCAAACCGCGGGGATTTTTTATAAATACCTTATAGAACCCCACAGTAAGTTGGGGGAGTTATATGAAAGCATGGGATATTACCTGCATAAGCCCGGGGATAAACAGCCTTTTTGTTTCACAACACCTACGCCTTCTTGCTGTGGAGGAGTTGCTTTTTATTGTTGCGGGAGCTGACAAAGCGAAGATTTGAAATAAAATAAACCCCGGGAGGGGGGGAGCCTGCGGTGTTTCATTAACTCTTTACAGCGTCCTCCAGGCAAACTAAAAGATTATTATTAAACAGAGATTCCTCCTTAAGTAAACCGGGAGCGAAAGAATCTTTTCCGCCGCAAATTTTGCAATGAGGCTGTGTGCTTTAACTGTTATGCTTCATAGGGCAAAGAGTGTTATTAAAACATTAAAATACCCTCTTACAGCATTTGGTTTGGGGTTAGCTGATATGTTACGAAATATCCTTATATTTACGGCCGGAGTATCTGGTATTTATATCTCTAAATAAAGGTTGTTATCCATCCTGGCGGCCTATATTAAATAAAAAAAGATATAGTAGGCTGCTTGTCTGTTTGAGCCTGAAAATAAATGTCCGTTATAGGGGCTTTCGAGTTAAGTGTAAAAACAAATTTAAAAATGGCTCTTTCAATATTAGGGTGCAAAATATATTTAAAAATATATATTTATAGTATTTTTTTGTCTTTTTAAAGCATGTGGGTAGTGTTTTTACCGGCAATAAACGGTATGTAATGCCTGGTTAAGCAAGGTTTTTAAATTGCTTTGATGGGGAAAAATATAATAAAAAATCTTTTAAAAAACAGTGCAGCTTGAATTTATGCGGAGGTTACTTTAAAAGAATAATTTTTTTGTTATTTTTAAATCAAAGGGCTAATACTATTTAATAGTTTTTATAAATTTTCTATATGCCAAATTATTTTTATGGCAAATAAAAACCAAGGTTTCTTTTTTGCTAACAAACATAAAAAGTTTTCACATGAAAACAGTTAGCCGGCCTAACCTATAAAAGATAAAAAGTTAGGCAAACTAAAAAATAGTATAAAATATTAAAAAAACCGGGGAAATTTTGTATTTTTTATAAAACTCCCGACGAGAAAAAACAAAAACAGCCTAAAATGCCTTAGAATAAACTTTTATTTAAAAAACGATTAATGCCTTGCAAAACAAAGAAAGATTTAAAAAACAGTCTAAAAAGGGCCAAAAACATCATTTTTAACCTTTTTTGTGTAAAAAATAAAATTAAAAAACACTTTAGTAAAATTTTTATCAAACATCAGGTTTTGCAAAATGAAATTTTGAGTGTTTTGCGGATGCAAAAAAAAGCGCGTAATTTTTACGCGCTTTAAAAGTTAAGGCAGTTAACATTTATTGGATAATAAGATTTCCTAAAAACTTAGAATCTTTAACTCCCATTTTCTTAACGTTTTGGGGAAGATAGAAAATAATATTATTTTTGCCTGACAGTTCAACTTCGGGCTGCTTCGGCTCTTTTAACCAGGTAACTTCTATAAAGCTGTTTTCCCCGTCAACTTTTATTTTGTCAAACAGGCCTTTTGCTATTATATTAGAAGTTTGGGAATTAATATCAAGCCTGCCCGCGCAGTTATTTAAAAACGCGTTAGTTTTTTTTATATTTAAAACAGCCTGTTCTTCAAGGCCGTCTAAAGTTATTTGGGAAGACTCCGCGGTAATGCGTACTTTAACTTTTTTGGGTGTTTTAATAAATATAATATTTTCGCAGGGGTTGCCGCCGGGCGGGTTTGTTTTTAGCGTTAAATCTTTATCTTGTGTATGAAAAAATAAAATGGGGCATTTTTCAGGGTCAAATTTTTCGACGCGCACATATGTTTTTTGACCTTTTATTTGGGCAACTTCCACTTTTGCGCCGTTTGCTTCTACGGATATTTCTTTAATGCCGTCATATTCCTGGGACTGTTGTGCGTTGGCAAGGGACAGCAAAAAAAATAAAAATAAACCCGTTAAAAATTTTTTCATAAAATCTCCTTTCTTGCGGAGCATACTACGCCGTATAAGTCCATTCTACATTATGAGCTATTTTTTTTCAATAAATTTTTTTAAAAACCTATATTATAAAAGACTATCGGAAGTTCAATTTTCCCGCAGGGGATAAAATATTATTTTTAACATAAAACCCGCCGCATTGCGGCGGGTTTTATATATCTTAAAAAAAGAAAAACCAAAAGCATTGGAAAAGCGGAACAATCTGAAATCCCGCGGATTTAACGAGGGAGTAATTACTTGGTATTTTGTTCTATTAACGTGCCCCTGAAATTTTGTTTAATTATTTTTAAATATTTTGTGTCCTTAGGAGTGGAAAGCGTTACAACGCCGTCTCCTTTTAAAATAACTTTTGCCGGAGTTTCTTTTCCAAGCCAGCTTATGTTTGCCGCGCTAGCGTAAGTTTCAAGTTCAACAAAACAGGGAGAGCCTTTTGCGTCTACGGTAGAGGAAACGGCTTCTATATCTAATTTGCCGCTTACGTTATCTAATTTAGCTGTTGATGTTTTTATATCCAGGTCCGTTTTTTTAGACATAGAATCTATAAAAATATTTGTGTTGGCTGCTTCAACGCTTAGTTTCGCTTTTACATTGACTATAATTTTTATATTGGGTTTGCATATTGCGGACGGGTCAATCTTTTTTATTTTTACTTCAATTTCTTTTCTTTTTTCTTTTATCACGGCGTAGCATTTTGTTTTATCTAAATTTTCAATAGAGGCAGAAACACCTTTTTCAGGTGACGCCGCAACCACAAGGGTACCGCCTGGCATTTCAACGTCAATTTCATTAACTGCTTTAAAATTATACGTTTGCGCAAAGGATACTGACGCAAGCGTTAAGGCAAAAAAAGCAAATGTTATTTTTTTCATATATTCTCCTTTATCTTTTAACCCCTATAATAAATTCTAGCTATTAATAGAACTCTTTGCAAATAAAAAACCCCGGTTTAAACCGGGGTTTTTTATTTAAATGTTTTATTTTTTCTTTTGGCTTAAATAACCCATTAAGCGGTAAATAAGTTTTGCGGTATTCATTTCGGTAATGGTGTCTTCGTCTCTTCTGCAGGCTTCCACAACGTCAATGGCTACAATGTTTTTCTTGTTAATTACTTCTCTAAAAAGATCTAACGCTTCATACCATCCGAAACCGCCCGGCTGCGGCGTTCCCGTGGCAGGAATTACGCTTGGGTCAAAGCCATCCACGTCAATGGTGATATAAACCGTGTCGGTTAAATTTTTTAGTACCTGTGGAATAAGTTTTTTTATATCCCTGTTTTCATGCATTAAAAAAGTTTTAACTTTGCCGGAATTTATATTTTCACACTCCGTGTCGCCAACGCTTCTTATGCCTACTTGTACGACGGGCACTTGTTTGGACGCGGGGTAAAGCGCGCAGGCGTGGCTGTGTGGATTTCCTTCAAACTTGGCGCGTAAATCAGCGTGGGCGTCAAAATGGAGCACGCTTAATTTTTTATATTTTTCTATATACGGTTCAAGCAAGGCCTGAGTTATAGAATGTTCCCCGCCGATATAAAAAGGAATCCCTTTATAGCGCATAACGTCTTTAACGGTTTTTGTAATTCTGTTAAAAACAATTCTTGTGGTTCCTTTGCAGTTAACCGCAGCGGTGGTAAAGATGTTCTCTTTCCAGGTTTCCGTTTTAGTTTCCTCGTCCCAAAGTTCCACCTGGGCGGAAGCTTCTAAAACAGCCTTCGGCCCGAATGCGGTGCCATGTCCGTAGGAAACGCTTCTTTCAAAAGGTATGGGCACCACGATGTAATTAGAAAGGGGCAGAGAGTTGTTTTTTCTCTCAAGCCCCATAAATATAGTTTTATTCTTTTTCACAACGATTATTTTACAAACACTGCGGCTGCAACCACTGTTGTCCATAACCCGTCTACGCAAATAGCTGATTGGGTAATATTCGTGGTTCTGACAATTTTACCGCTCATTTTCCAAATTTCTTCTTTTTGGTTCCAATTGGTATCATTATCAAATTCTATGCCTAAGGTTGTTGACAACATTAACGCTGCCAAGTCTTCTGCATATTCACCGGCCATTTTTTCTGTTTCACCAAAGCTGTGATGTTCAGAAATATAACCGTGCGTTTTAGGATCTTTCGGAATTGCTAAACCGACCGAAGCCGAAATCAAGCGTTTGTGTTCATTGCTTGTGTTTCTGCTTATTACGCAGTGTAAAATCTGACCGCTGCGTAAAGACTTTACGCCTTTTGCAACCGGAATGGTTTTGCAATGTGGCGGAAAGATGCTTGATACAGGCACAAGATTATAGCTGGCTATTTGGGCGTCTCTAAGAGCTTCCTCAAAACTGGCCAATTTTTCTTTGTGTCTGCCAATTCCTTTAGTAAGGAATATTTCCTGGGGAACGAAGTGTTCGTACATTTTTTTATTCTTATCCATTAACAATAAAGTTAATATAATATAGTATAGCATAAAGAATAACAAAATGTAGTTTTTTTACAAGGATTATTTACAATGAAAAAAATACTATTAATGCTGCAGCTAATATTACTTACCACAGGGGTATTTTCTATGACATCGGACATGTTTCAAAAAGGAGTGCTTCATTTTAACTATAAGGCCGACGCTCTAGCGTCGGCGGAAACCAAGGCCAGAATACAGTTAGAAAAAGATTTAGCGTCTGTTTTAGCCGTTCCCGCCGGGGAAAGAACTTTCGAAAATACTGTTATTGCTTATAATAAAGCTTTTGACAAATACGGAGATTCTTTTGGCATAGCAATGTTTTTGGCTTACGTGTCGCCCGACCAGAAATTAAGAGATTCGGCCACCGAGCTTCAAAGCAAAGTAAGCGCCTATATGGTGGAAGTCGGCACGCGTAAAGATTTATACAACGCCATTAAAGAATATGCTGACACAAACCCCAAACTTGATGTGCCCGAAGCAAAACTTTTAGAAAATATGATGATCGGGTTTAGGAAAAGCGGGCTTCACTTGCCTGACGACCAGCTTGAAATTTACAGAAATTTAAGCCGTCAACGTTCTGAAAATTCAATAAACTTTAGCAAAAATATAAGAGATAACGCCGACTTTGAACTTGTTACAAGAGAAGATTTAAAAGGTCTGCCCGAAGAATATATAAACAGGCTTGAAAGGCTTGAGGGTTTTTATAAAGTAACGCTTAACTATCCTGATTATGTGCCTTTTATGAAAAACAGCGAAAGCGATTCTGCCCGCCGGGCGCTTGAGTTTAAATATTTAAGAAGAGGCGGAGACGAAAACGTAAAACTCTTGGAAAATTCCTTGGATTTACGCCGCCAAACAGCGTCCTTGCTGGGCTACAAAACGTTTGCCGATATGAAGCTTGAATACCGCATGGCAAAAAACCCGAAAACGGTTGAAAAGTTTTTAAAAGATATTGAAAAGAAATTAAAGCCTTACGGTAAAAAAGAAGACAAGCAGCTTCTTGCTTTAAAGGAAGAAAGAGCGGGGAAAAAAGATAAAAATGTTTATGGCTGGGAGTCCGCTTTTTGGTCAACCTTATATAAGAAAATAAATTATGACGTTGACGCCGAAAAGATAAAAGAATACTTCCCCGCGGATGTTGTTATTGACGGGATGTTGGAATCTTTCGGGCATTTGTTCGGCATTGAGTTTAAACAGGTTAAAATACCTGTTTGGCATAAGGACGTACGCACTTATGAATTAATTGATTCTGCAACAAAACAAACCGTCGCTTATGTTTATATGGACCTTTTTCCCAGAGAAGGCAAATATAAACACGCGGCCTGTTTTGATTTGGTTGACGGACACCAAAAGGAAGACGGCTCTTACCAAAAACCTTTTACCGCGATAGTGGCTAATTTTAACCCGCCTTCTAAAGACGCTCCGTCGCTTTTAAAACATGACGAGGTTGAAACCCTGTTCCATGAGTTCGGGCATGTTTTACATAACGCTTTAACCACGGCAAAATATTCCGGCTTAAGCGGTACTGCTGTAGCGGGCGATTTCGTTGAAGTTCCTTCTCAAATTTTGGAAAATTGGGCCTGGCACCCCGCCGTGCTTAAAAAGATTTCCAAACATTATAAAACGGGCGAGCCTCTTCCCGACGAAATTATTGAAAAAATGATTAAGGGTAAAAATGTTTTCAGCGCTCGCGCTTACCAAAGGCAAAACTTTTTTGCGCAGTATGATATGGATTTGCATACAAGCAATAAAGAACTAGATACAACAAAAGAATATTTTAAACTGGCAAAAAAAATAACTGGCGTTCCCGTAACTCCGGACACGATACCGCAGGCCAGTTTTGACCATATTATGGGCGGCTATGACGCCGGGTATTACGGTTACCTTTGGGCAAAAGTAATAGCTGAGGATATGTTTAGCGTTTTTGAAAAAGAAGGTTTGGATAACCCCGAAACCGGCAAGAGATTCAGAGATGAAATTTTAGCCGTTGGCGGCACTTATGAAGAGCAGGAAATTGTTGAAAAGTTTTTAGGCCGCAAGGTTGATAATAAGCCTTTTTTAAAAAGTATCGGCCTTGAGTAATACCAAGATATAAAATATTTTGTAACAAAAAGCCCTTCAATCGAAGGGCTTTTTGTTTGTGATAATACACAACATCCCCTGCGTAGGCCGGGGGATGGATAGTATCGTGATTTCATGGCACCTCTGACTTGCCGCCGCGGACGCGTTGCGGTTTGTTGTTGGATGAAAACGCAAAGTGAAGTTTTGTAACAAAGAAACCCCGGATGTTAGCCCGGGGAGTCTCATATCTTATATCTCAAACGACAAGATTTTAAAAATTAATCTTCTGTGCTTAAAAGCCACTGGGCGTATCTTTGCGAAAGCTTGTTAAAAAGATTGTTTTCAAATTCACGCATGTCCGCTTCGCGCCCAAGCAGTTTTTTTACGCTCGTGGCAGTCAACTTTTTATCTAAATTGTTATTTAAATTTATTCCCACGCCTAAAACAATCCAATCGCAGGAAATTTCAGTAACTGAACCTTCAGTTAAAATGCCGCAAATTTTTAAATATTCTTTTTTGTTTTTGTCATAAGAAAGCACATCATTAGGTTTTTTTATTTTAGATTTGATGCCGTATATTTCGGATAAAGTTTCAACAACAGCGCCCGCCGTTTTTATAGTTAACGCCGAAGTTTGGGAAATCTTTTTTGAAGGCCTTAATAAAGCGCTGAAAAACAAACCGCCTTTTTGCGAATTCCATGTTCTTTCAAACTGGCCCCTTCCCGCGGTTTGCTGTTCTGCCACGATAACTGTTCCGTGCGGCGCGCCCAGGGCAGCCATTTCTTTAAGCGCTGTTTGGGTGGAATCTATAATATCTACTCTTATAATTTGTTTTATCATTTTTTTGTTTTTACTCTCATGCTTTTAAGTTCTAACATTCTGTCACGCAGGTCGACCGCAAGCTCAAAATTAAGATTGTCGGCCGCGTCTTTCATTTGCCTTTCGATTTCTTTTATCATTTTAGGCAGGTTGTCTGGTTTGGGAATATCAGTAAAATTGTGCAACGCTCTTAACCCTTCGGTTTTGGCAGTGTTTTCAAAATCTTTAAATTCAATTTCGGCTTTTATAATAGACTGCGGGGTTATATGGTGTTCTTTGTTATAAGCGGTTTGCTTTTCACGCCTGCGGTCCATTTCGGCAAGGGCGTTTTTAATGGAATCTGTTTTTCTGTCCGCGTATAACACAACTTCGCCGTCAATGTTTCTAGCCGCGCGGCCGGAAATTTGTATTAAAGTGGTTTCGTTTCTTAAAAACCCTTCATTGTCGGCGCCCAGTATCGCCACAAGACCTACCTGCGGTATATCAAGCCCCTCTCTTAAAAGATTGATACCCACAAGCACGTCAAAAACCCCTTGCTTGAATTTTTGTAAAATTTCAACCCTTTCCAAAGATTCTATATCAGAATGCAAGTATCGGGCTTTTATTCCTTTCTCGTCAAAAAATACGGTAAGGTCTTCAGCCGTTTTTTTAGTTAAAGAAAGAACTAAACTGCGCTGTCCTTTTTTAATACGCTCTTCAATTTTACTTATTAAGTGGCCTATTTGGCCTGCTGTAGGGTGTATGGAAACCTGCGGGTCCACAAGGCCTGTAGGGCGGATAACTTGCTCAACAATGTTGTTCGCGCTTACGGTTAACTCATAAGGGCCTGGCGTGGCGGACACAAAAACGGTGGAAGGTAAAATTTTTTCAAACTCGTCAAATTTTAAAGGCCTGTTGTCTAAGGCTGAAGGCAGGCGGAAGCCAAAATCTATAAGCATTTGTTTTCTGCTCCTGTCTCCGTTATACATGCCGCGCACCTGCGGCACGGCCACGTGGGACTCATCTATAAAAACTAAAAAATTCTCATGCTTTCTAAAATAATCAAACAAACAGTCCGGTCTGGACCCGGGTTCCCTTCCCGCCAAAGGTCTTGAATAGTTTTCAATACCTTTGCAAAAACCCGTCTGTTTAAGCATTTCCATATCGTATTCGGTTCTTTGTTTAAGGCGGTAAGCTTCCAAAGGTTTTCCAATCGCTTCAAGTTCTTTCACGCGCCCTTCTTTTTCCTCATTAATTTCTTTAATGGCGCGGTCAATGTCTGATTCTTTTACAACAAAGTGTTTGGCAGGGTAAATAAATTCCTCATCAACTTCTTCAATAACGTCGCCCGTAATGGGGTGTATTTTGTAAAGGGCGTTTACTGCCTGCGGGCCCATTTCTATGCGGATGCCCGTTTCTCTGTACGGGGGCAAAATATCTATATTTCCGCCGCGCAGGCGGAATTTGCCCGGTGTAAATTCCATTTCGCTTCTTTCATATTGGTTTTTAATTAAAAGAGATGTTACCGCCACCCGGTTTAAAGGAATTCCTTTTTTTACATATAAACACATTTCGGCAAAATTATCAGGCGAACCTATGTTATAAATACTTGATACCGAGGCTATCACAATAACGTCGTTTCTTGTTAAAAGAGATGTTGTTGCCTTAAGACGCATTTGCTCAATATGCTCATTGATGGAAGAATCTTTTTCTATATAGGTGTCTGTTTGCGGTATATAGGCTTCGGGCTGGTAATAGTCGTAATAAGAAATAAAATATTCAACCGAATTTTCCGGAAAAAATTGTTTAAACTCCGCGTAAAGCTGCGCCGCTAAAACTTTGTTCGGCGACATTATAAGCGCGGGCATATCCGTTTGAGCTATTATGTTTGCCATGGTATATGTTTTGCCCGAGCCGGTAACGCCCAGCAAGGTTTGCCTTGTTTGTCCGTTTTTAATATTTTGGCAAAGGTTTTTAATTGCCTGCGGTTGGTCCCCCGAAGGAGAGAAAGGCGCTTTTAATTTAAATATACCCATATTAATATTTTAGCAATATAATAATAGCGCTACAAATTAAAAAGAGCTCTTATAAAGAGTCTGTGGTATAACTTAAAGTCTTTTTACCGTGGCGGGGTAATCGCAGCAAAATACCTTTTCCAAAATCCAACGCACATAAAAAATATTTCTTTATCAGTAATTTTAAAAATAAAATACATCAAAAATGCAAAGCAAAAAGAGGCCCAGGAGTTTTATGGGACTTTTGACCCTTGACAATATAGAAAATGCGCTTTAAAATAAAAGTATAGGGAAATTAAACTAGAGAGAGTTTTTTATGAATAAAATTACGACTTCAATGCTATCGTTGTTTATGTTGTTTAATATGTTAACCCCGGTTTTCGCGCAGGACCCGTTAAATTCTCAAAATATTCCAACCAAAAAATTTACTAAAGAAGAAATCGAAAAATATAAACAAATGAAAAAAGAAGCCCTGCTTCTCGCGGGCGGGCTTACTGTTCCGGCTGCGGCTCATGTGTACACTAAATTTTTTATAAGGCCCGTGGCCGAACTCCGTTATGTTGAACTTACGGCCCAAAGAGCGCCTGAACTTATGTCGCGAGTAAACGCGATTTTGGCAAAAGCCAAAAGTACTCATAATGCGGATTTAATAGCGGAGGCGGCTTCTTTGCAGCAGAGGGTTGAAAACGCTACTTTTTGGGCGACGGCGGATTTAAAAAAAATTCCCGCCTATGATAAAGCCGAATACATAAAAAAAGGCGCCGCCAGCGCTTATCAAAAGGCCCAAAAATTTAACAATATCGCAGTAGGCGCGGAAAAGGTTCCATTAGAAGTAAGCACCGGTGTTTCAGCTATTCAAAAAGATATGGAAGTTCTTTCCCGAGGGTATTCAAAAATAAACAAAATAAAGTTGGGGTCAAGGGTTCTTGCGGGATTAACGGTTGTTATGTTTGTGTGGAGTATGTCTGACTTTGTTGTTTCTTATGTTCCGGGCGGTATCCCTGATACGGTACAATCCGAACTTGACCGTGATGATTCCGCTCTTTTAGAAATGTCTGACGAAGAACTTAATTTTTACGGATTGTATGGCTTAAAACAAGCTGTAACTAACGCTTACGAGGATTATCAAAAAAACCCGGAATGGTTTAGAAGTTACTGGGGCGCATACAGAAACGAGCAAAAACAACTTAAGGAAAAAAGGGATAAATTAGTCCGCGAACTTAAAGATGTTAAGTTCAATTAATTTTTTAAATAAAATCCCCCGACGCAAGATCGGGGTTTTTTATGCCGTAACCGGTATGGGAACAAAGTTATAATAATTTGCTAAAATACATATAACAAACGTAAATTTAGGGCAGTTGGCGCAGCGGTAGCGCGATCGCCTCACACGCGATAGGTCACAGGTTCAAATCCTGTACTGCCCAAAATTATTTATATTGATTTAATCTTTTAAAACATAATAAAAAAACACCCTGCTTAGCGAAAATCCTTGGGGTGTTTTTATTCATAGAGGGCAAAATAAAATGGATTTTTCTTTTTTGATCGGGGCTTTTGTAGGTACTCTTTCAATTCTTAACCCTATAGGCAACGTGCCTATATTTTTGGAACATGTTCAAACAGACTCGCCAAAAATGCAAAGAGCGATAGCCCTTCTTTTGGGGCTTTCAATTTTCGCCCTTTTAATCTTTTTCTTCTTTATAGGCCGAAGCGCTTTAAACCTTTTTAGCATTACTATACCCGCGTTTAGAATCGCGGGGGGTATTTTAATTTTGCTTGTGGGTATACGCATGATGCAGGGTAAAAGCAAGTTCTCTAACGAAGGTATTCAGGCCGCCCCCGCTGCGCAGCAAAATGTTTTTGAAGAAGCTACCTTTAGGTTAAGCAGCATCATTGTGCCCGTGGCCATGCCTTTGTTTGTAGGGCCGGGCACCATAACAACAGTAATTCTTTTTTCAGACAACACAAAAACATTGTTAAATACCGTAGGCATGGTTTTGGTGCTTGCCATATGTTCCGCTATAGTAACGATTTGTTTGTTATCGTCAAGATATATTTATAAAATTTTGGGCAATAACGGTATGCAGATAGTGGTGCGTTTTATGGGTATGATTTTATGCGCTATGGCCGTACAATTTATGATTGACGGTTTTGCCCAACTTTTGCCTGGCGTTTTAAACCCGGACTATATTCACGCTTCTAAATTTCAATAGGAGCTTTGCCAGTAACTTTGGCTTTACCGCAAAGCGCGTCGGCGCAAAAAATTTGAAAGTCCTCATTAGCACAGTACGCAAGCAAATGGTACTGTGCTTTTGTTTTAAAATCACTGTGCACAAAAGGGCTGCCGAAGGAAACAAAAGCGCTGTTCTTGGCTTTTGTTAAGGCGTTTTCCACTGTTTTCTTTTGCTCTTTTGTAAAATTAGCAAAGCCTTTAAAAGAAGCGTAGCCGGAGAAAGAAACTATAAGCAAATTTTTACATTCCCCGCCTGTATAAGGGGCCAGTTTAAAACCGTTAGCTTTAAGCTGTTTGGCAAAAGGAGTGCTTTCAAAATCGCTTTTACAATCTATTTCCATATAAGACAAAGAATTTTCTTTTTTTAAAACATTCTCTTCTCCGAACTCTGTTATACATCTAGGCGCCGCGTCCATTGAATAAGAAGATTTAAAAAACGCATATTCCGGAGTTCTTATTTCCACTTTCCGGTTTTTTGTAAGCAGAATTTCTTGCGTGGCCACTGCGTTGATAAAATGTTCTTTCCAGGTGTAATCTTCTTTAATTAACTGGTTTAAATAATCTATTATTTCATAAGGGTCTGAAGGTGCAAGCAAGATATCCGCGCCCGCTTTTAAAGCTTTTAAAGCGGCTTCTTTTTGGTCGCCGATGGCTTTCATTAAAAGAGCGTCGGTAACAACACATCCTTTATAATTAAGTTTTTGCCTTAAAATTCCGCGTATTGTTTTTTCCGATAAAGAAGACGGGTTTTCATCGTCTATGGCTGGGATAAGAAGATGTCCAACCATAATTGAGTCAGCAAACTTTAACAATGTTTTATAGGGAACTAAATCGGAATCAAAAAGCTTGTCAAAAGATTTGCTGATAAAAGGTAGTTCTAAGTGAGAATCTTTTGACGTGTCCCCGTGTCCGGGAAAATGTTTTAAAGTATTTAAAGTTCCGCCTTGCGATAATCCTGACATAAAAGCCATGGCCAAACGCGTCACAAGCATAGGGTCTTTTCCGAAAGCGCGGGTATTTACTATAGGGTTTTCCGGGTCCGAAGCTAAATCAACCACAGGGGCAAAAATCCAGTTAATTCCGATGCTTCTTGCCTGCCTGGCGGTGATTAACCCTTTTTTCATGGCAAGTTCCTCCTCTCCGGAGGCGCCTATAGCCATGTTAGAAGGCAAAAGCTCGGCCCCTTTTATCCACCTTCCAAGGCCGTCTTCATAATCGGCTGAAATAAAAATTTCCGCGTAAGGGGAAAGGCCCCTCATTTCTTTACAAAATGTCTCAATCTCTTCTCTGGTTCCACCGTAGACGCAAAATCCGCCTACGCCCATTTTTGCCCATTTTCTGGCGTCTTCAATATCTGTTTTCCCAAACCAAAAGCCGGGGTGCACTATTCTTGCAGGATTCATAGGCATATACTCCCAAGTATTGTTTTTTGTTTAGCTCCGGTCGCTTCAGGGCAGTGGTTTGTTTTTTCTTGCAATGCCAGTGTTGCCATTAAAGCAAAGGCGGCGCTTTCTTTTGCCATAGGGTCTATGCCGTAAAAATCACTTACGTGCACTTTTAGCTCAGGCAAAAGTAAAGAAATGTTTTCTAAAAGAGTTTTATTTAAAGCTCCGCCACCGCTGACGACAATTTCTTTTGCGGCGGTTTTGTTTAAAACAAAACGTCTCACGGCAAGCGTTATTGTCCGCGCGGTAAGAATGTTAAGAGTTGCCATTACATCATGTAAATTATTTTTGTTAACTGTGCCGAAATATTTATTTAAAAAATTGTTTTCAAAGTCGCCTTTATCTAAAGATTTCGGCGGAGCTTTGCTAAAATATTTATGCTTTAAAATTTTCTTAATTATTTTTTCGTTTGCTTTGCCTTTTGCGGCGACGGCTCCGTTACGGTCAAAGCTTTTGTGCGCCGCCGATTGCATAACGGTATCCATAAGAGAATTGCCCGGCCCCGTGTCAAAGCCGAATGTTTTTACCCCTTTTCCCGTTACGGATAAGTTTGCTATGCCGCCTATATTAAGTAAAATTTTAGGTTCGCTTTTGCCAAAAATATATTGGTCAAAAAAAGGCACAAGCGGCGCGCCCTGCCCACCTAAAACCATATCCTTTACCCTAAAGTTATAAACCACCTTAAGCCCCATCGCGGACATAAAAGCCGGCTCGCCTATTTGCAGCGTATTAGGCGTTTTTGCGCAAGGGTTATGAGTGATTGTCTGCCCGTGTGAACCTACGACAAAAATATCTTTAATATCTTTTTTTGTTTCTTTAAGGAATTTTTTTACGCTGTTTGCGTATTGTTTGCCAAGTTCAAAGCTGAGTTCGGAAATTTGGGACGCGTTAAAATCCCGCGCGGTAAGAATTTTTTGCTGCAGTTTGGCGGGGTATTTATAAGTTTTTGTACGGAGTGTTCTAAACGGCTTATTATTAACTAATGTTATAGTAAGGCCGTCAGCGCTGGTGCCGCTCATGAGTCCGAGGGAGAAGCGTTTAGACATTTTGTTACCCGTTTAAAATTTTTCTTAAAAAACCTTTTTTCCTTTTTAACTCCGCCTGAGCTTTTTTAAAGCCTACTCTTTTTTGCGCCATTACTATGGCGGGTTTAACTTTGTACTGAGCTTGTTCAAGTAAAATTTCTGCTGTTTGTTCGTCAACCTGTCCTACTTTTTGCACAAGGCCGCGCGCTCTTTTCTTTAATTTTATATTGCTTGGGTTAACGTCAACCATTAAATTTTTATATACTTTGCCGCAAAGCACCATGGTGCAGGTTGTTATTATGTTTAAAGCCATTTTAGTGGCCGAGCCGGCCTTCATTCTTGTTGAGCCCTGCAATACTTCCGCCCCTGTCGGTAATTTTACCATAATGTCGGCCAATTTGACGGCGTTTGGGTTGCAGGTTATCATTACTGTAGGAACTTTTTTCTTTTTAGCTTCTTTTAAAGCGCCTAAAACATAAGGCGTTCTGCCGCTGGCCGCTATGCCTATAACAATATCTTTTTTACTTAAAACTTTTAAGATATCTTTTTTGCCTTGCTCAGCGTCGTCCTCTGCGCCTTCTTTAGAGAAAAATACCGCGTCCTTGCCGCCGGCTATTAAGGCTATAATCTGCTTTGGGTCGGAGCTGAATGTAGGCGGGCATTCCGCCGCTTCAAGCACGCCTAAACGGCCGCTTGTTCCGGCGCCTAAAAAAATTATTTTACCGCCTGACGCGAAAGCCTTCGCCGTTTTTTTTATAACTTTTTCAATATCTTTTTTTGCCGATCCCACGGCTTTAACGGCCTGCATGTCCTCATGATTAATTTTTTCAATCATTTGGGAAACGGAAATTATGTCTAAATTTTCCGTCTTATCGTTTTGAAGTTCGGTAGTTATTGATTTTTGTTTTTTCATTATAAAGTTAACTCCGTCGGTTGTTCTTCTTCATTAATAATGGGTAAAGAGTCATTTTTTATTTCAGGCAGTACCGGGGTTAATATCCATTGTATTATATGCCCCGAGAGATAAGAATCCATCATCTCCACCCCTTCTTTGTTATATGCCGTTAAAAAAGTTACTTTGCCCGGACCCTGTGTGTTAAAAGCCACATTGCGTATTAAACTTGATTCTAAAAAATTCTTCCTTACATCCGGAGCTACAGCTATTAAAATAGGCTGCTTGGCTATTTTCACCCCGGGGATTGTAAGAACGTCGCGCACATTTGTTGTGGGCGTTATTAAAGCAAATCCGCCGATGTCTGTATTAAAAACTATTGAGTTTGCCGTTACGTTAGCTCCAAGGCCTGTCCCCAAAACAAAAATATTTTCAGGGTCAATACGTCTGTTTTTTAAATAAGTAACGGCGATGTTAATGTCTTTATACATTCTGTTGAACTGGTTGTTAATGCCTTCTTTTTGAAAATGCGAATAATGTTCCGGCGAAGCACTTTGCCCGTGCCCTCTAAGATCTATGGCCAAATAACCTACGCCCCTGCTTAGAAGAGCTTTGGAGAATTTGTTAAACGAGCTTTTGTTTTTGCCCAAATCATGAACGAGCACAACATATTTGCTGCTGTCGCCGCTTGATTTAAAAATGCCGGTTATTTTTTGTCCGTCATCAGCGGTAATATTAACCCTCTCTCCTTCTATTCTTACCGATTCCACCGCGTCGGGCGGAGGAGGAGCGGGAGTTTCCTCCCCTTCAGTTGTTTGCGCTAAAACAGATGTCTGCAAAAGACACAATAAAAAAATAATGTTAAAAATTTTTTTCATTTTTTACTCAACAATCTCTTCGGGTTTAAACCAAAGGGCTATTTCCCTTTCAGCGTCCTCTTGGGAGCCTGAGGCGTGCACACAGTTTTGGATAACGCCGTTTTTTTTCTGCCCGAACTGTCCTCTTATTGTCCATGGGTCTGCCTTATCAGGGTCGGTAACGCCTATAATATGCCTTACTTTGGCTATTGCGTCCTCCCCTTTATATACAAAAGCGTATACGCGGCGGTTTTCTATATTATTAAAATTGCCCATCATAAATTTAACAACATTATCAACAAAGGGGGTTCCCGCCAGGTTTGCGTAATGCTCTCTGGCTAATTTTTCGGTTACAACGGCTACCTTGGCGGACGCCAATTGAAGTCCCAGGGATTCAATTCTGTCTAAAATTACGCCCGTCAGTCTTTTTTCAATAGCATCGGGTTTGATTAAAATTAATGTCTTTTCCATGATTTCATTATACACAATATAAAACGTCTTTTAACACAATGTCTTTTAAATATAATAATATTTATAAAAGGACAAATTTAGAGGATTTTTAAAATGGCAAAAAGATTTACGGAAAGAGCTCAAAAAACAGTTTTAATAGCGCAAGAAGAAGCAAAAAGATTTAACCACGATTATGTGGGCACCGAACATTTGCTTTTGGGGCTGGTATCTATTGAAGACAGCGCCTCTTACAAAATGTTATCAAGCCTTGGCATAGGCTATAAAAGAGTGCGTGCCGAAATAGAAAAAATGGTCGGCATCGGCGATACAATAATGCTTGTAGGTGAAATTCCCTTTACGCCGCGCGCTAAAAAAGTTTTGGAATATTCTTTGGAAGAAAGCCAAAACGCCGGGGCGGATTATGTTGGTACCGAACATCTTTTATTGGGCATTATAAGAGAGGAAGAAGGCGTTGCTGTACGTATCTTAGACGGTCTTGGCCTCAGCCCCGAAACGATAAGGGAAGCGGTTATGGAAAACGCCGGCGGTTCAGCTGAGGAGGAGGAATCCTCTCATGAGCCCGAATATAATGAAGACCCTACCTTAACGAGACCTGATTTTAGCCGAAAAGTAAAAACCAAAACCCCTCTTCTAGATGAATACGCAAGGGATTTAACCGCTTTAGCCGTAAAAGGCGAGCTTGACCCCGTTATCGGACGTGATGAGGAAATTGAGCGCATTATCCAAATCCTTGCCAGGAGAACAAAAAACAACCCCGTTTTAGTGGGTGAGCCCGGCGTAGGTAAAACAGCCATAGTTGAAGGTATAGCCCAGCGCATAGCGGACGGCGATATTGAGGACGTTTTGCAAGGTAGAAGGGTTTTAAGCCTTGATTTGGCAAGCGTTGTTGCCGGTACAAAATACAGAGGTGAATTTGAACAAAGATTAAAAGGTCTTATTTCCGAGCTTGAAAAAAATAAAGAAAATATTATTTTTATTGACGAGCTGCATACAATTATAGGCGCGGGCGCTGCCGAAGGATCAATAGACGCATCTAACATGTTAAAACCCGCCTTGGCAAGAGGCGCCGTGCAATGTATAGGTGCTACTACTTTTGACGAATACAGAAGGCATATTGAGTCAGACTCAGCCTTAGAACGCCGCTTTCAGCCTGTTGTGGTTGATCCGCCCAGCGTAGAAGAAACTATTAAAATTTTAAATGGCGTTAAAGAAAGTTATGAAGCTCACCACAAAGTAATTTTTACAGAGGATGCCGTTAAATCCGCAGCCGAAATATCCGACCGATATATTACAGACCGCTCTCTTCCCGATAAAGCGATAGACTTGTTTGACGAAGCCGGCGCCAGGGCCAGAATTAAAAACTCCGTCACTCCCAAAGAGCTTAAAGAAAAACAAAAAGAGTATGAAGCGGCTGTAAGGGAAAAAGACGAAGCTATAGAAAAGAAAGAATTTGAAAAAGCTTCCCGCGCTAAAGAAACGCAGGAAAGGCTTCGCAAATATATTGAACATTTAAAAGAAAAGTGGAATAAAGAAAAGGAATCGCAAAGGCCCGAAGTTACCGCAGAGGATATCGCGTTGGTGGCGTCTAAATGGACGGGTATTCCCGTAACCCGTTTAACGCAGAGCGAGACGGAAAAAATCCTTAATATGGAAGAATATATGCACCAAAGCATTGTCGGGCAAGACGAGGCTGTTCACCTTGTTTCACAGGCTATAAGACGTTCCCGCACAGGTTTGGGCAACCCCAAAAAACCGATAGGCGGCTTTTTGTTCCTTGGCCCTACCGGCGTAGGGAAAACGGAACTTGCCAAAACTTTAGCCTCATTTATGTTTGGTGACGAGGACGCCATGGTACGTATAGATATGTCCGAATATATGGAAAAGTTTGCTGTTTCCCGCCTTATAGGGGCGCCCCCGGGATATGTGGGTTTTGAAGAAGGCGGACAACTTACAGAGGCGGTTAGAAGAAGACCTTACAGCGTTGTTGTTTTAGACGAGATTGAAAAGGCGCATCCTGATATTTTTAACATTTTATTACAGGTATTGGACGAAGGCACTTTAACGGATAATTTGGGCCATAAAGTAAGCTTTAAAAATTCTGTCATTATCATGACTTCCAACGTCGGTGCAAGGGAAATAAGCAATAAGGGCAGTTCATTAGGATTCGCCCCTAAAACGGACGAAAAAAAAGAACATCAGACAATGAAGTCTAGCGTCATGGAAGAAGTTAAAAAGACTTTTAACCCCGAGTTTATTAACAGAATCGATGAGATTGTTGTTTTCCACTCTTTAACAAGGGAACAGCTTGGTAAAATTTTGGATATTAATCTTAAAAAAGTTACCGAAAAACTTGAGGACAGAGAACTTAAAATAGTTCTTTCCGAAGCGGCCAGGGACTTTCTTATAGACAGAGGTTATGACCCTAAATACGGTGCCAGGCCGATACTCAGAACCTTGCAAAGAGATTTGGAAGACCCCCTTGCCGAAGATATTTTGAAAAAAGATTATCCTAACGGTACAACCATAACCGCGGACTATGACGAAAGAGAAAACAAACTTTTCTTTAAAGCTAAAACTTCGCATAAAACTCCGCCGGCCGAAAAGGTGCGGTAAAAAACAGTTGCGTTATTTTTGAAAAGAATGTTATAATAGAACAAAAGATAGAACGATTTAATCCGTTTTATCAAAAGCAGGGATATAACAAGAGCAGTTAACAGGAGATTTTATGGACGCTAATAAAGCAAAAGCTTTGGAACTTGCCATGAGCCAAATTGAAAAAAGTTTTGGTAAAGAGGCTATTTTAAAATTAGGCGCGGGCAGCATTAAAAAAATTGACGCTATTTCCACGGGCGCGCTGTCTTTGGATTTAGCTCTTGGGGTAGGCGGCGTTCCCAGAGGGCGCGTTATTGAAATTTACGGTCCTGAAGCGGGCGGTAAAACAACGCTAAGCCTTCATATAGCGGCGCAAGCCCAAAAAAGCGGCGGCGTGGTTGCTTTTATTGACGCGGAGCACGCGCTTGACCCTGTTTACGCCAACAGCATAGGCGTTGATGTGGACGAGCTTTTTGTTTCGCAGCCCGACTCCGGCGAGCAGGCTTTGGAAATAGCTGAAAAACTTGTGCGCAGCGGCGCAATTGATTTAATTATTATCGATTCCGTGGCGGCCTTAGTTCCCAGGGCGGAAATTGAAGGGGAAATGGGTGACGCCCATGTAGGTTTACAGGCAAGGCTTATGTCCCAGGCTTTAAGGAAGCTTACCAGCCTTTTAGCGAAAACAAAAACAAGTATAATTTTTATTAACCAGATAAGACAAAAAATCGGCATAATGTTCGGCAATCCGGAAACAACGCCGGGTGGCCTTGCTTTAAAATTTTATTCCTCAGTGCGTATTGACGTAAGAAAAATTGAAAACCTTAAAAAAGGCGATGAAATTATAGGCACGCGCGTGCGTGCTAAAGTTACAAAAAATAAAGTAGCCCCGCCTTACAGACAGGCTGAATTTACTATGCTTCACGGTGAAGGTATTTCAAGAGAGTCCTGTATTTTAGATATGGGCGTTCAAGCCGGCATAATTGAAAAAAGCGGCAGCTGGTTCTTATACGGGCAGGAAAAACTGGGCCAGGGCGCTGATAATGCCAGACAGTATCTTAAAGATAACGCCGAGCTCGCGCAAGAGTTGGAAGACAAATTAAAAGAAAAATATTTAGGCCATCATTTTGAAAAGAAAGAGGAAGGGAAAGAAGATTTTCCCGCCGCGGCGCCTATAGTTAAAAAAGGCAAAAAATAAAAAATTGTTTTTTATGCTTTTAAAAACCCCGTAAAATACGCGGGGTTTTTTGTATACTATTTTAGAAGATAAAAAGGAGTTTCCATATGAAAAAAGGATTTACGCTAATTGAGCTTTTAGTGGTTGTTCTTATTATCGGTATATTAGCCGCGATAGCGCTGCCGCAATATCAAAAAGCCGTGGAAAAATCCAGATCGGCGGAGGCTCTTATCCTTTTGAAAGCTATATATGAATCTGCTGAAAGATATAATTTAGCTACAGGATTGTGGCCCCAAAGTTCTGAATGGGATGTGCTTGACATCTCTTTAGACAATCTGGCTACCGGAACATATTCCGGCTATATAACAAGAGATTCAAAGAATTTTCAATACATAATTGTTAATGACACTATTTCCATACAGCCTTTTGATAACAGCTGGGCTATAGGCAGGGCATATCCCGGATTTGCGTATTCCGATGAAGCTGTGCGTTATTTCCGCTGTATTCCTAAAAATGAAAAAGGGGAGAAGTTTTGCAAATCTCTTGGCTGGACAAAGCAAGCTAACGGATGGTATTTGGATAATTAAAAAATATTTAATTTTTATAATAAAAAGGCAACTGACGGGGGATATTCTTTTAAAGAGATAATTTGCTGCGCCGCGCTTAAAACGGATAAAAAAGACGCTGATATTTGCAAAACTTACTTGAAAGAACCCGCACAACAAGCCATAACAGATATAGAATGAATTGAGAATATAAGGTTTAGCGAACATATTATTGTAAGCATAAAAAAACACCCCGTATAAAATACGGGGTGTTTTTTTTATTTTGTAAAGTTACATTTTACGTTTCTTCATTTTCATTTTCAAAATTTGCGTTTTTAATTGTATCTCGGCAAGTTCAATGTCAATGTCCGCGTCTTGCGATGAAAGCGCTTTTTTTGCTCTTTCAAGACGCTGTTTTTGCTCCTCGCTTTGTTTTTCCTCAGATAAAGAAGCTTCGGAAGCAAAAACGTCAATATGGTCTTTAAACACTTCAGCAAAACCGTCTATAATGGCAAATTCTTTTTCTTCCCCGTTATTTTTAAAACGTACAAAACCCGGCATTAAAATGACAACGCTGTTTACATGCCCGGGCAAAACACCCATTTCACCCTCAAAAGCGGGAAGGGCAACAAAGTCAGCCTCCTGGTTTTGAACTATAGGGCGTTCGGGCGAGATAAAAGAAAATGTAAGCTTTTTCATCGTTTTTTACCTTATCTTTTTTCTTCTTTAGCGGGTTTGGCGGGCTCAGATTTCTCTTCGTTTTCGCCTTTGCTTACTTTAGCCAAAACGTCCTCTATACCGCCGCACATAAAGAATGCCTGTTCGGGAATATTGTCATAATCGCCGTTTATTAAACCTTTAAAAGCTTTAATGGTGTCCTCAAGTTTAACATACTTGCCCGGCCTGCCGGTAAACTTTTCGCCCACGAAGAAAGGCTGCGATAAAAAGCGCTGTATTCTTCTTGCTCTAGCTACAATCTTTTTATCTTCGTCGCCAAGTTCGTCAATACCTAAAATAGCGATTAAATCTTGCAAATCTTTATATCTTTGTAAAATTTTGCGTACGCCTTGCGCCACTTGGTAATGTTCTTCACCCAATACTCTGGGGTCTAAAATTCTGGAAGTTGATTCCAAAGGATCAACAGCGGGATAAATGCCTAGCTCAACTAAAGAGCGGGACAAAACGGTAGTGGCATCCAAGTGGGTAAATGTGGAGGCTACGCCAGGGTCAGTCAAGTCGTCAGCGGGCACGTAAACGGCTTGAATTGAGGTAATAGAACCCTTGTTTGTTGATGTAATACGTTCCTGCAACTGTCCGATTTCCGTATTAAGAGTGGGCTGGTAACCTACGGCCGAAGGCATACGCCCGAGAAGGGCGGAAACTTCGGAGTTGGCCAAAACATAGCGGAAAATATTATCTAAAAACAACAGCACGTCCTGTCCTTTTTCATCTCTGAAGTATTCGGCCTGTGTTAAGGCTGTTAAAGCTACTTTCGCTCTCGCGCCCGGGGGTTCGTTCATCTGTCCGAAAACTAAAACTGTTTTATCTAAAACGGTGCTGCCGTCGGCAAGTTCCGCTCCTTTCATGTCTAACCACAGGTCGTTGCCTTCACGGCTTCTTTCCCCCACGCCGCCAAACACTGAGCTGCCGCTGTGCTCGCGGGCAACGTTGTTAATAAGCTCCATAATAAGAACTGTTTTTCCTACGCCGGCGCCGCCGAATAAACCTACTTTGCCGCCTTTCATGTAAGGGGCCAAAAGGTCAACTACTTTAATACCAGTTTCAAAAATTTCGGGCGTGGTTTTCTGTTCTTCAAGAGTAGGCGGCTCGCGGTGAATAGGCATCTTTTTATCGGTTTTTATTTCACCCGCGTAATCTATGGGGGCGCCCAATACGTTCATAAGTCTGCCTCTGCAGCCTTCACCGACGGGGACTCTCAATACGTCCTCTGTGTCAACGGCTTCTACGCCGCGAGCAAGACCGTCTGTCGGGGAAAGAGCCACTGCTCTTACAGTATTGTCTCCAAGCTGCTGGGCAACTTCAGCCACGATTTTTTGTTCGCCGAATTTGATTTCCACGGCGTTATTAATCTTAGGCAACGCGCCGTCTTTAAACTCAATATCAATAACAGGGCCGATAACCTGTGTAACTATACCCGTATTCATAAAAAAACTCCTTATTTATTTAAAGCTTCAACCGCACCGACAATTTCGGTAATTTCGTTGGTAATGCTGGATTGTCTTACTTTGTTAAGTTTTACTTTTAAAGTATCAATAATTTCGCCCGCGTTTTTACTGGCGGAATCCATGGCGTTCATACGCGCGGCAAGTTCCGCCGCCTGGCTTTCAAGCAAAATCCTGTATAGGCCGGCTTTTATATGGCGGTAAAGCAAAAGCTTAAAAATCATTTCTTTGCCCGGTTCAAATAAAAAGCCGTGTTCTTCTTCGCCAAATTCAGTATGCCCTTGTGCGATTTCAAAGTCAAAGGGAATAAGGCGCTGGTTTTCCAATTTCTGGCTGCCCATAGATTTAAAATCGTTATAAAGCACCCTTACTTCGCACAAATCAAGTTTTAAAAAGTTGTTTATAATTTCCTCACCCAGAATGTCGGCGTGCACATAACCCACTTTTGGGAAAATGCCTACGGCGTCATAAACAATATGGACATTGGGCTGTTTGAGTCGGCTTAAAAAATCACGCCCTTTTTTGCCGATAATAAAAAAATAAATATTTTTATCTTGGTTTTCTTTAATAAAGTTAAGCGCCGCGCGCAGCAAAAGCGCGTTAAAGGCGCCGGCCAAACCCTTATCAGCAGTTATAAATAAAACTCCGATGTTTTTCTTTTCCATATCGGGTTTTTTAAAAAATTTGCTTAAATCAGGGTCTTTAAAAGAATTGTTTTCGTCCAAAATATCCTTTCTTAAATCGTCTATAACGCCTTCAAGCCCTAAAGAGAACGGCCTCGCGTTCAGCATGGCGTTTTGAGCCTTTTTTATACGCGCGGAAGAAATCATTTTCATGGTAACCATTACTTGCTGCGTTGACTGAACGCTTTTTATATTATCTCTTATATCTTTCAAGCTTTCCATATTAAAATCCCGGATATTAATAAAAATTATTTTTTGTTTCCGCTCTCCTTAAAAAGCGCAAATAAAAAATAAAAGGGCCCCTTTTGCCCCTAAGGGGCCCTTTAAAACTATTTCTTTACCGCAGGCTGCACAGGTCTTTTATTTAAAATCTGCACATATTCCTCAATGCCTTTTTCAAGGTTGTAATCAGGTGTATATCCTATTTTCTGGTTAGCCAAAGTTAAATCCGCTTCGGTTTTTAATTGGAAAAAAGGATACGGGTTGTCAATATAATCGGGCTGTAAATTAAGGCCCGTTTCTTTATTTAAACAGGCAACAACGTCGTTATATGTTCTGGGCGTGCCGAACCCTACGTTTACTACACAGCTTTCTTTAGCCGTAAGCGCGCAAAGGTTAGCTTTTACAACATCTTTAATGTAAACGAAATCTCTTTGTTGTTCACCCATTTTAAAGATTTTTGGGTTTTTACCCGCTTTCATTTGATTATAAAGCTGGTATATCATGCTTGCTGTGTGTCCTTTGTAATATTCACCGGGGCCGTAAACATTAAAATAGCGAAGGCCTACAATAACCATATCCTGGTGGTCCGAGGCAAACTCGCGCGCGACATTATCCATAACAGCTTTGGAAAAGCCGTAAACGTTTTCCGGCATGGGAACCTGCGTCTCCGTCATAGGGCAGGGGTTTTGTCCGTATGTGCCCGCGGAAGAGGCATAAACAACCCTTTTAATTTCATTGCTGGCCGCGAAATGAAGAACGTTTTTAAACGCCTCAACATTCATTTCCATCATTAATTTTTGGTCATGGATAGTTGTGTCCGTAATGGCTGCTTCATGGAAAATAGCGTCAAAGTAAACATCTTCCGGCATGAATTTAAAAACATCGGCCGCTGTTACATCCCCTTTAAAACCTAAAAGGTTTTTAAAATTGCCTGAGGAAAAATCGTCCATTATTGTTACTTCATGGCCCTGGTTTTGTAATTCAAAAGCGATATTGCTTCCGATAAACCCCGCGCCGCCTGTTACTAAATATCTTTTTTTATCCATTTTTGTTTACCTCTGTTTATTTTTTGCCGCTGTGTTAAGCTACTGCGCCGTACTGTGCGAGTTTTTAAAAACTTCACCGAATGCTGTTAAAGCCTCTTTTAATTTATTTGTAAGGTTTTCACTCATTTCGGGAGCGTTCTTAAGTTCTTCAAACAAATCTTTCTTTTCCGCTTTAAAGTAAGTAAGAAGCTGTTTTTCATACTCTTTAACCAAATTTACTTCAATATTGTCTAAAAATCCGTTTGTGCCGGCAAAGAATACCAAAACCTGCTCCTCAACCGGCATAGGAGTATATTGGTCTTGTTTAAAAAGTTCGTTTATTCTTTTGCCTCTTGTAAGCTGTTGCTGTGATTCTTTGTCCAAATCGCTGCCGAATTGGGAAAAAGCTTCCAATTCTTTATATTGGGACATATCCAAACGCAGTGTGCCGGAAACGCTTCTCATAATCTTTTTCTGCGCCGAACCGCCCACGCGCGATACGGAAAGACCTACGTTAACCGCCGGTTTCATACCGCTGTGGAAAAGACCGCTTTCTAAGTAAATTTGCCCGTCAGTAATTGAAATTACGTTTGTTGGAATATAGGCAGACATGTCGTTAGCCTGTGTTTCAATAATAGGCAGCGCCGTAATAGAGCCGCCGCCGTTTTTGTCAGAAAGTTTGCACGCGCGTTCTAACAATCTTGAATGCAAGTAAAAAACGTCGCCGGGATAAGCTTCGCGGCCCGGAGGTCTGCGTAAAAGGAGCGACATTTGTCTATAAGCCTGGGCGTGTTTTGATAAATCGTCATAAATAATAAGAACGTCGCGTTTATTCCACATAAACTCCTCAGCTATTGACGAGCCCGCGTAAGGAGCTATATATAAAAGGGAAGCCGGGTCAGCCGCGCTGGCAGATACGATTACAGTATATTCCATCGCGCCGAATTCCGTTAAGGTTTGCACAACCTGGGCTACCGTGCTTTGTTTTTGCCCGATGGCTACGTAAACGCAAAGCGTTCTTTGGTCTGCGGGCTGGTTTTTTTGATTTAAAATAGCGTCAATGGCGATGGCAGTTTTACCTGTCTGCCTGTCGCCGATAATAAGTTCACGCTGTCCTTTGCCTATAGGAACAAGTGAGTCAATAGCTTTTAACCCTGTTTGCAGAGGTTGTTTAACGGGCTGGCGTTCAATAACGCCGGGAGCTACAATTTCCAAAGGTCTTGAAGAGTTTGTTTTAATAGGGCCTTTGCCGTCTAAAGGCTTGCCTAAAGGGTCAACCACGCGGCCTAAAAGCGCGTCCCCAACGGGAACGTTGATAACTTGGCCGGTTCTTTTAACAGGGTCACCTTCTTGTATGGAGGAATCCTCCCCCATAAGCACGCAGCCGATATTGTCCGTTTCTAAGTTAAGGGCAAGGCCTTTTACGTTGTTGGGGAATTCCAAAAGCTCACCCGCCACGGCGTTTTTTAAACCATAAATGCGGGCAATACCGTCGCCAACTTGTAAAACGGTGCCAGTTTCGTTAATATCAGCCTGCGGAGTAAAGTTTGCTATCTTACTCTTTATAATGCTTGTAATTTCCTCTGCTTTTAAGGACATATGCAAAACCTCTTAATCTTGTAAAACTTGTTTTAATTTTTGTAAGTTATTTTTTGTACTTCCGTCTATAACATAATCCGCCGTTTTTATCTTAAGTCCGCTTATTAAGGTTTTATCCTGTTTAAAGTCAGCGTTAATAAAATTCGCCTTAAAATATTTTTTTAAGGATTCTATAACGGCGTTTTGCTGTTTATCATCCATTTCCCGCGCGCAGTAAACTTCCGCGCTTACCGTGTTTGTAAAGCTTTCTATTGTTTTGTTAAGGTCAATAATAATTTGGCCCAAAAGATTAAGCTTTTTATTGTCTATGAGTAAAAAAAGAGTGTTTTTTATTAAAAAATTATCCGTTTTTAAAGCGGAAGAAAGCGCTTGCTTTTTTTCTTTTTTAGGCACGGCGGGAGAATAGAAAAAAGAGCTGTTTCCTATAGCCAGATGTATTTCCTTAAGCTCAGCCAGCAGACTCGGTAAATCTTTTTTGTCCGCTAAAGAGCTTAAGGCGATACTGTATTTATGTGCTAAAATTCTGTCCGTGCTTTTCATATTAAGCCTTGTTAATAATATCTTTAACAATATTATCAACCAGCGCGGCGTCCGTTTTAGGGTCCGTTTTAACGCCGGCTATTTTGGCCGCCGCTTCAACGGCCATATCGGCAATCTCTTTTTTTACTTCTTTAAGAGCCTGATTTTTTTGCGCCTCAATTTCTTCTTTGGCGGTGGCAATCATACGCTCGGAGGAGGCTTGCGCGTCCTTTATCATAGCGTCTTTTTGCTGTTTGGCCAAGGCTTCTACCTGGGCCAGTTTTTCCTGCGCTTCTTTAGAAATATTTGAGAGGCGGACGTCAAGCTCTGCTTTTATTTTTTGCGCTTCGTCGCGCGCTTCCTGCGCGTCCTTTTTGTCTTGTGATATTTTATTCTCGCGCGCTTCCAAAGCCCCTATAATAGGCTTCCAAGCGAACTTGCCGAGCAAAAAGACAAGAAGCAAAAAGTTGACGATAGTCCAAAATATTAAGCCGTAATCCGGCGTAAGCAAAGCGTTCATTTGTTCACCTTTTTATATTATTTAAGTAATACGATAAGCAAGCAGACGATTAAAGCCACGAAGCCGATACCTTCAATAAGAGCTGAGGCGATAATCATGCTTGTTCTTATTGCGCCGCCCGCTTCGGGTTGTCTGGCCGTGCCTTCCATTGCCGCGGCGCCGATTTTACCGATACCAAAACCTACGCCTAAAGCTGTCAAGCCCGCGCCGATTGCGGCGCCTAAAAATGCCATACTCATGTCCATAGTGTGCTCCTCCTTTGAACTTCTTTATTAATAAATTAATGGTGTGCGTACGCTTCGCCGGCAAAGATTGCGGTTAAAAGCGTAAAAACATATGTCTGTATTAAAATAACCAAAACTTCCAACAAATTAACAAACAGCGAAAGCCCCGTGGAGGGTATTGCCGTAAAAATACCCGCGTACTTATTAATGGCGGTCATTATAAAAATTAAACAAATAAAGCAAATTATAACCATATGACCCGCTATCATGTTGGCGAAAAGACGAAGAGCAAGCGCGGCTGTTTTTGTAAAAAGCCCCAAAATTTCCAAAAAAAACAAAAGCGGTGCCAAAAACCAGGGGGTGCCTTCAGGCACAAAATGTTTAAGGTAACCCAAAAGCCCGTTTTGTTTTACGCCTAAAAAGATAATAAGTGAAAGAGATGTGAGCGCCATGCCTATAGTAACGGAAATGCTGCCCGTTATTGTGCGCATTTGCGGTATCATGCCTAAAGAATTAGAAAAAAGTAAAAATATAAATAATGTGCAAAAGTATGGCGTAAGTTTTTTGCCGTGTTCGCCAAAATTTGCCACAACAATTTCGTCTCGTATAAAAACAACAAGGCCCTCAATCGCCGTCATAAGCAATACGGGCCTGCGAAACTTTGCTATTAATGTAAAAAGAATAAACACTCCTATCGTTATACAAAACAGAGTGATAAGGTTAGACGATAACGGGATAACGCCAAAAAGTTTGTACGTTAATTTATGGTCTATGATGTGGTGGGTTAGAATCTCTTCTATCATCTTTCTGAACCTTTTCCTGTGCGGCCTTTATTATAAAGTAAAGTCCCGCAGCGAAGCCGACGCTGCTTAAAACTATTAAAAACAAAGGCAAAGTCCCCAACTTTTTATCCGCCCAATAGCCCGCGCCGCCGAACAGACAAACGGTTATAGCAAACTGCATGCCCAGCTGGGTGCTTATAAGAAAGTCTTTTTTATTCATTTTTACCTTATAAATTTTTACTGCTCGGTAGAATTATTGTACTATATTTTTACACTTTTTCCCAACATAAAAAACATGTTACTTTTATAATGCTTTTTTCTCTTGGAAAAATTTACTTTTAAATTATAATTTTTTTTATTGGAATTTGTTAAAAGAAATAATTTTTTCTGCCTCTTTTCGGGGTCTTGCGGGTATTTCTTCCGCGGGATACCCTAAGGAAATAAGCAGTTCAACTTTTTTGCCGCCGCCTAAATTTAAGTGTTTGGCTGCTTTTTTATCGTCAAACCAGCCTATTAAACAACTGCCTATACCAAGCTCCCAGGCTTGAAGCGCCATATTTTGGCAGGCTATGCCTTGGTCTATTAAATAAAACTCGGTTCTGCGTATCATGTTCCCTATTTGGCTTGTTAAATTGCCTTTGTCTGAAACCACGGCTATTATAACAGGCGCTTGTTTGGCAAACATTGTGTTTTTATAAATACCGGTAAAAACCGCGTCGCAAAAACTTTCTTTGGCTTGTTTTTCATTAAATACCACAAAGCGCCAAGGCTGCGAATTGCAGGCGGAAGGGGCCTGGCGGCCGGCTTCCAGAATCATATTTAATTTTTCCTGCTCAATGGCCTGCTCTGTGTATTTTCTTACGCTTCTTCTTTTTAAAATAGCTTCTGATACTTGCATAAATTCCCTCTACAAACTTTTATAAATTTGTTTAAAAAATTTGCCGCGTTCCTCAAAATTATTAAATTGGTCAAAGGACGCGCACGCGGGCGAAAGCAAAATGATATCCTCTTTTTGAGCGTTATTAAACGCGTATTCCACGGCTTTATCAATAGTGCCGCAAACATTAAAATATTTATAACCGGGTAAATCTTTTTTAATTTTCGCCGCGGCCTGGCCTACAAGCAAAACTTTTTTGCATTTTGTTTCTAACAGAGGCAAAAGAACGCCGTAGGGCGAACCTTTGTCCTGCCCGCCTAAAATCAGCCATGTTTTTTTTCCGTCGGGCATTGAGCGTAGCGCTATTATTGTGGAATCTATATTTGTGGCTTTGGAATCATTAATAAAGGAAATTCCTTTTTTTATTCCAAGCAATTCAATTCTGTGTTCAACAGTTTTAAATTTGTTAAAAGCCTGTTGTATTGATTGGGAATCAACACCCGCGGCTAAAGCTAAAAGACTGGCGGCCATGGCGTTTTCAACATTATGTATACCCGGCAGTTTTGGGGGGCTGATTCTTTCACCCGCGCTGAAAACAAGTTCATCTCCGTCGTAAAAGACGTGTGACCTTATTTGCTGTAAAGGAGTTGTGGCAAAACCGTAAAGTTTGGATTTAATATTTTTGGCGGCTTTTAAACAGTTTTTGTCCGCGCTGTTAATAACGGCGATATCTTTTTGTGTTTGGAATTTAAAAATTTTACTTTTCGCGTCTAAATATTTTTTAAAAGAACCGTGGTGGTCTATATGGTCAGGAGTTATATTTAGTATTGTTGCGGCGTAAGGTTTAAAGTAAGAACTGTCTTCTAACTGATAGCTGGAAACTTCCATCACAATTAAATCGTGCTGTTTTATTTCAGACATAACCTCAGCTAACGGGCACCCTATATTGCCCACGGTAAAAACATTTTTATTAAATTCTTTATTTTTAATAAATTGTTTAAGGATTTCCGACAGAAGCATTGTTGTCGTTGTTTTGCCGTTGGTTCCGGTAACAGCGAAAATACGGCAGCCTTTGGGAAGGAAGGAAATTGAAATTTCTATCTCACTGAAAATCGGAATTTTTTTATTTTTTATTTTTTTTAAAACAGGCATATTACTGCTTATGCCCGGGCTTTTAACAATAAAGCCGCAGTCCAAAATTTTATTCGTATGTCCGCCGGTTTCAACTTCAATGTTTTTATGCAGATTGCCCGGTATTTCTCTTTTTCCTCCGTCGCTTATCAGAACGGAAAACCCGTTTTCGGCAAGCAGCCGCGCCGCCGCCAGGCCGCTTTTTCCCATACCCAATACGCAGGCTTTTTTACCTTTAAATTTACTGCTTTTGAACATATCCAAGCTTCTCCAATTCGGTTTCGGCGGTTTCCCTGTCAGAAAAATGGATGGTTTTCCCGGCCAGGATTTGATAATCCTCATGTCCTTTGCCCGCAATTAACAAAATATCATTTTCTTTACATAAAGAGATACCCGTTTTTATGGCAAGCGCCCTGTCCTGCACTATTTCATAATTTGTATAGCCTTTCATGCCGTTTAAAATATCATTAAATATTTGCTGCTGGTCTTCCGTGCGGGGATTGTCATTTGTTAATAAAACGTGTGAACTGTTTTGGCATGCGGCCAAACCCATAAGAGGGCGTTTTGTTCTGTCCCTGTCGCCTCCGCAGCCGAAAACGGTAATGATATTCCCGTTTTTGTAAGGCTCTAAAGTTTCATAGGCTTTCATAAGAGATTCGGTTGTATAAGCGAAATCAACAAAAACGTAAAAAGGCTGCCCTTTGTTAACCCTTTGCATTCGGCCTGGTATGCCTTGCAGTTTGGCGATGCCTTTAAGGGCGGTTTGCAGATCCACGCCGTAAGCCATAGCGGCTTTAACGGCAAAAACAGCGTTGTAAAGATTGTGTTTGCCTAGTAAATTTATTGAAGCGCTTTCGCCTTTATAAGAAAAAGTTACTCCGTTTAAACTTTCTTTAACATTTTCCGCTTCCACTAAAGAAACGGGTATAAGAGTAGTTTTTGCTTTTATTTTATCTGCAAGTCTCAGTCCGTATTGGTCATCAATATTAACTATGGCTGTTTTTGCTGGTTTGGAGTTTTCTATTAAAGAATCAAAAAGTTTTTCTTTAGCGGCAAAATAATTTTCAAAATTTTTATGAAAGTCCATATGGTCACGCTGAAGGTTTGTAAAGAGAGCCACGTCAAAATTTAACCCAAAAACCCTTTTAAGTTCCAACGCGTGAGAAGAAACTTCCATTATAACTACCTTTGTGCCGGCGCTTCTCATTTTATCAATCATGTAATAAAGGTAAAGCGCGGCGGGAGTGGTGTTTGGCGCTTTGGCAAAAACCTCGCCGTTAATACGGTAGTTTATTGTGCCTATAACCGAGCACGGGATGCCCGCCTCATTAAAAATACTTTCTAAAAGATAGCTTATACTGGTTTTGCCTTTTGTTCCGGTAATTCCTATAAAAAACATATCATCGGAAGGGTTTTTATAAAATTTAACGGCGGCCTTAGCCATAGCTAAGTCAATATCATCAACCTGAAAATAAGGAACCGGATATTTTTTTTTGGCCGGCTCGGTTGACACCACGGCCACGGCGCCTTTTGAAACAGCGTCGTCAATAAAGTCATTCCCGTCAACTTTCGCGCCTTTTATGGCAAAAAAGATGTCGCCCGGCACCACGAGTTTGGAGTTTTGGGTAATTTCGCCGACTTCGACTTCACTGTCTGTATTAAAAAAATCTTTAAGTTTCATAATAAATCTCGTAAAATATAAAAAGAATGAAAGCAAATAAAAACAAATTAGATAGCCTATATAAAAAGTATAACAAAAAAAGTCTGGTAACCCCCGACCCTTTGCAATTTCTTTATAATTACCCTGATTTAAAAGACAGAGAAATAGCGGGGCTTATAGCCGCTTGTTTTGCCTACGGCAATGTAAAACAAATTATAAAAACCGTAGGGTTTATACTTTCTAAGATGGACGGGCCGTATTCTTTTTTAATGTCTGGCGGCGGAAAAGAATTTAATAAAACTTTTAAGGGTTTTAAATACCGCTTTACCACTGAGGAACAGCTTGTTAATTTCTTAACGGCTATAAAAAATACTATTAAAAAATACGGAAGTTTGCAAAACTGTTTTTTAGTTTGTTATGATGAAAGGCATTTAAATATTGAAGAGGCCTTGCGGGGTTTCGCGCGGGAACTGCGTTCTTACGGCCCTGTGGGCACGCTTGTCCCTGACCCGGATAAGAAAAGCGCTTTAAAAAGATTAAACCTGTTTTTACGCTGGATGGTGCGTAAGGATGAGGTTGACCCCGGCGGTTGGGATAAAATAAACCCCGCTAAACTTATTGTTCCTTTAGACGTGCATATGCACAGGCTTGCCCGTATGTTGGGGCTTACGGCCCGTAACCAGGCCGATATGAAAACGGCAGTTGAAATAAGCGCTTCTTTCGCTGTTTTTTGCAAGCACGACCCGATAAAATATGATTTTTGCATAACCCGTTTCGGCATACGTGATGACATGGATAAAGCCGAAATAGAAAAATAAAATTTGCTGCGGTTATACCGAGTATCATTTATATGATATAATGAAAAATAACGATTTACAGAGGTGGTTTATGGCTGACAATATAAAAATTGGCGTTATAGGCGCGGGTAAAATAGGCACATTTCATACCCGTACGCTTGCCAAAATGGAAGGTATGGAACTTGTGGGAGTTTGTGACCCCGACGCTCTGCGCGCGCAAAAACTCGCTTGGGAATATAACTGTACCCCATACACGAAATATGAAGATTTGGTTCCTTTGGTTGACGCTGTTGTTGTAGCGGCGCCTACACCCTTACACCATGAAGTAGGCATGTACTGCTTACGCCAAGGCGTTCACACAATGATGGAAAAGCCTATAGCCTCAAACATGGAGCAGGCAAAAGAACTTATTGCTCTTGCTAAAGAAAGAAAAGTTGTTTTGCAAGTAGGCCATGTGGAGCGTTTTAATCCCGCCGTTGTTGAGGCGATGAAATATATTAAAAACCCTAAATTTATAACAATTAACCGCCTGGGCCCTTATGACCCCAGGATGGCGGCCGTAGGCGTTGTTCTTGACCTTATGATTCACGATATTGACTTGCTTCTTACTATGATAGACAGCAAAATTATAAATATAGAAGCCACGGGGCTCAGCGTTTTTTCAAGCCAGGAAGATATTGCCAACGTAAGATTTACTTTTGAAAACGGATGCATAGCCGACGTTACAGCAAGCAGAGCCAGTTTTGAACGCGCCAGATATATGCATTTGTTTCAGGAAGACGCTTATATTTCCGTTGATTTTATGAACGCAGCCGTAAAAATGTATAAAAAAGAGAAACCAGTTATAACCGATTTAAAAGACATTACGGTTTTTTACCCGCAAGTTAACAAACAAATGCCCATAACTTCGGAACTTTTGCATTTTAAAGATTGTATTTTGAGCGCGGGAACGCCCGCTCCCAGCGGCGAGCGCGCAAGCATGGCTTTGGAAATAGCTATGCAGATTGAAGAAAAAATAAACAGGTACGATTTGCCTAAAGCGGCTACTACAGGCCCCGCTATGGCGCCTAAACCTTTAAAAGATATTGTTGACGTTGCCAGAGCGGCTAAAATTATTGTTGACGAAACTTTAGGCAGTATCCGCGGTAAAGGGGAATAGAACATATGCCTAACATTGTGCCTACAAGCAAAAATATTTTAGTTGTAGCGGGTGATGTAAGCGGTGATTTGCACGCAAGCAATCTTGTGCGTGAAATTAAACGCATTAATCCCAACGTAAAGATTACCGCTTTAGGCGGTAAAAGATTGAAAGAAACGGCGGATAATTTTTTATTTGATTTAGCTTCAAAAGGCGCAAGCGGCTTTGTGGCCCCTTTAGTTAAACTGCCGCTATGGATAAAACTTTTAAAAATGGTTCGCGGGTATTTGGATTCAGAACAGCCAGCGTGTGTTATAGTTGTTGATTTTTACGGTTTTAACTCGCAGGTTTTGGGCATGGCAAAGCACCGTAATATTCCTTGTTACTATTACGTAGCTCCGCAAGTTTGGGCAAGCAGGCACAACCGTACCAAAACCATAGCGTCCAGCACAAAAAAAGTTATTACAATATTTCCTTTCGAACCGGCGTTCCATGCCAAATACGGCAGCAACGCCGTATTTTTGGGAAACCCGCTTTTAGATATTGTTCCGCAGCCTAAAGAACATGTTTTTGACGGCACTTTCCGTTTGGGTATTTTGCCCGGCAGCAGAGTAGGCGAGTTAACGAAACACACTGATTTATTTTACAAAACATTTAAAGAAGTTCAAAAAATATTTCCCAATACAAAGGCGTATTTGTTTTGCGTGCCTGAGTTTAGCGATGAGTTTTACCTGTCTTTAATTAAAGACAGCAATCCGCAGGTTACGCTTGTGCGCGAAACGGACTATAAAGAGCGCGGCAACATGGATTTCCTTATAACCTGTTCCGGCACCGCCACTTTGGAAAACGCGCTTTTAGGCGTGCCTATGCTGGTAGCTTACAAAATGTCCTCCATCACTTTTAAGGTGGCTAAAGCGGTTATAAAAGTGCCCTACATATCGCTTGTTAATATTTTAGCGGGTAAAGAAGTGGTAAAGGAATTTATACAACATTTTGCCACGGCAAAAAATTTATCCGCGGAAGTTATGTCTTATTTCCAAAATCCGCAAAAAACAAAAAAAATGCGCGAGCAACTTTTGAACATAAGGAAAACATTGGGTGATCCGGGTGTTGCCAAAAGAGCTGCCGAGCTTATTTTAAACGACGTATTCGCTAACAAAAAACAGGTTTTATGACAAAAGAGGAAATGCTGGGGAAATTTAGGAGTTATAATCCGAACCAAGACACTAAACTTCTTGAAGAGGCCTATGACTTCGCTAAAAAAGCGCATGAAGGACAAAAACGCGCTTCCGGCGATCCTTATTTTGATAACCACTGCATGGCGGTGGTGGAAATATTGCTTGATCATAAACTTGATATGGAAACGCTTTGCGCGGGTATTTTGCATGATATTTTAGAGGATACTGAATATAAAGTAGTTGATTTGGAAAAGCGTTTCGGTAAAAATATTACGCATATGGTTCAGGGTGTAACAAAGATAAGCGATTTAAAATTTTCCTCTTCCGATGAAGAAACTGTTGAAAACTGGCGTAAAATGCTTGTAGCCATAGCAAAAGACGTGCGCGTTATTTTAGTTAAATTAGCTGACAGGACGCATAATATGCGCACTTTGCAATTTTTGCCCGACGCGGACAGAAGGAAAAGAAAAGCTACCGAAACTTTAAACCTTTACGCCCCTTTGGCGCAGCGTTTGGGTATGTTTAGTTTGAAAACGGAATTGGAAGATTTATCTTTTAAACACCTTTGTCCTTCCGAATTCGCCAAACTTTACGCGCAAGTTGAAAAAAGAACTAAAGACCGAGAAGGCGCCCTTAATTCTTTTAGAGAAAAACTTTCTAAAATTTTAGAAGAAGACGGCATCCCCTTCCGGCTTTTATCAAGGGCAAAAAACTATTATTCTATTTACCGTAAAATGCAAAAGCAAAATTTGACTTTTGCGCAAATCCAGGATTCTTTGGGCGTAAGAATTATTACCCAAACAGTGGCGGATTGTTACCGCGCTTTGGGAATGGTGCATTCCACATTCCGCCCTATAACAGGCTCTTTTACTGATTATATAGCCATGCCAAAAGTTAATATGTACCAAAGCATACATACCACTGTTATGCTTGAAACGGGCGACATTGTTGAAATACAAATAAGAACCGAGGAAATGCACAGAGTGTGCGAATACGGCATTGCCGCGCACTGGCGTTATAAAGTGGGCGCTACAAAAACAGATAAAAATTTTGACGAAAAGATAAACTGGTTAAGGCAGTGGATAGAGTGGCAGCAGGATTTAACCGCCCCCAGGGAATTTTTAGAAGGTTTTAAAAC
Source organism: Elusimicrobium minutum Pei191 (assembly GCF_000020145.1). Lineage (NCBI taxonomy): Bacteria > Pseudomonadati > Elusimicrobiota > Elusimicrobia > Elusimicrobiales > Elusimicrobiaceae > Elusimicrobium > Elusimicrobium minutum. The sequence goes on along the minus strand of NC_010644.1, from coordinate 1,599,980 downwards.
GGATATAACCTTGCAGCAGGTATTTGTTTTTACCCCGAAAGCGGAGGTAAAAAGCCTGCCGGAAGGCTCTACTCCTATTGACTTCGCTTACGCCATTCACTCAGATATAGGAGATAAGTATTGGGGCGCTAAGGTTAATAATAAAATGGTCCGCATGGATTATGTTTTTAAAACGGGTGATATTTGTGAAATTGTTACCAGAAATAACAGCGGCCCTAAATATGACTGGCTTGAAGTCGCCAAAACCGCGCACGCCCGTTCCCGCATTAAACGTATGCTTAGGGAAAAGGGCATACAGCTTTAATTAAGGATATAAAATGAATTCGGAACCTCAGCAGAACCGCCCTCCCGTTAACATTGAACAATCCGCCTTAGCCCAGGAAAAAGTTGCCTGTTGGAAATGCAAAAAACCTGTAGACAGGCAGGATAATTTTTGCAGGCATTGCGGACAGGGCCTTGGGGATAAAGCCCCTTGGTATTACCAGCATTACGGCATTTTGATAATAATACCCATGGTAGGGCCGCTGGCGCTTTACAATATAATAAAGTCACCGGTGATAAGCGTAAAAGCTAAAATTATTTATACCATAGCGACGCTGGCTTTCACTGCTGCGGTAGTATACGCGGTGTATTTTGTTTTTAATATGTTGTTTTCCTTAATTAACGGAACGATGACAGGGGCCATGTACATGTAGGTCCAATTCGTAGGACTTTTTTTTACCGTTCCCTTGCATCCTATTATTGTAAAATATATTTTAGCCAATTTATTTAGCGGCCTTTTAAACCGGCCCTAATCTATAGAAGACGGAGGTTCAATGTCACAAGACGCAGTAGCGCAAAAACAAAAACAACCTAAAGCTTTATATATGCTTTTTATGGTTGAAATGTGGGAAAGGTTCAATTACTATGGTATGAGAGCTTTACTTGCTTTATTTATGGTTAGCACTGTAATAGGATTTACAAAAGCCACCTCAAGTAAAATATACGGTATGTTTACCGCTTTAGTTTACTTAACCCCTGTAATCGGCGGTTATTTGGCCGATAAGTTTATAGGTAAAAGACACTCTATAACAATAGGCGCCATTTTAATGGCCATGGGCCAGTTCACATTAGCTTCTTATGAGCTTATTCCTGCAAGATTAGCCTTGTGCATCGGTTTAGTCTTAATTATTATCGGCAACGGTTTCTTTAAACCTAATATTTCCGCTATAGTCGGCGAATTGTATGAAGAAAACGACCCCAGAAGAGACGGAGGTTTTACCATTTTCTACATGGGTATTAACCTTGGCGCTTTTATAGCTCCATTTGTCTGCGGCACATTAGGCCAAAAAATCGCTTGGAAATACGGTTTTATGTCAGCCGGTATCGGTATGCTTATAGGTCTTGTGTGGTATTTGGTTTCACAGAAAAAGTTTTTAGGCGATATAGGTTTATACCCTGTAAGCAAAGTAACTACCTCTAACAAAGAAGAACTTAACAGACCTTTAACAAAAGAAGACAAAGACAAAATTAAAGCGATTTCCGTATTCGTGTTTTTTGCCGTGTTTTTCTTTGCTTTTTTTGAACAGGCGGGAACTTCACTTACCTTCTTCGCGGAAGAAGCTACAAGGCTTTACGTAAACCTTCCTTTCTTTGGGCAAGTTAAACTGGAATCTTCTTATTTCCAGGCTATTAACCCTATATTTGTTATCTTATTAGCTCCTATATTTGCCAAACTTTGGCTTAACTTAGGCGCTAAGAAAAAGGAACCCTCAATCCCCAATAAGTTCGGCTGGGGTCTTTTTCTCCAAGGTATCGGTTTTGCGGTTATAGCGGTAGGCGCCAGCTTCTTCTTAAAGGGCGGCCCTGTAAGTGCTATTTGGCTTATCGGCGTGTACTTTTTCTGCACCACCGGCGAACTTTGCTTAAGCCCTGTAGGTTTATCAATGGTTACAAAACTTGCTCCCGCTAAACTTATGTCACTCTTAATGGGTGTTTGGCTTATGTCAAGTTTCTTTGGAAACCTTCTTGCGGGCTGGTTGGCAAGCTTCTATGAATCATGGCAGCTTACAACATTGTTCTCCGTACCTGCGGTGCTCTCCATAATGTTTGGCGTAATTATGTGGTTAATGACAAACAAAGTAAAACGATGGATGCATGGCGTAAACTAAGTTTTAATAAAAAAAGCCCCGCCTGAAGGCGGGGCTTTTTTTGTCATAATGAGGGTTTGTACGGCGCAGGCAAAAAGACGGACGCTCTTTTCCCTGGCTTAAATTCCGTTTTATCTAAGAATAAGTTAAGCGGTTTGTTTAATATGGTAAGGAATATTGCATAATCTATGGGATGTTTTGTTGTTGCCGCACAGCTGCGCAAAGCTAATTTTTGTAATAAAAAACCCCGGGCTTAAGCTCGGGGTTTTTTACTATATTGACAATCTTCTTTTAATAGGGGTTTATTGCTGTATCTTAAAGAGGGGGCAGCGGGCCGAGCGCGGTTTCTTTGGTAAACGGGGTTTTTATAAATTTTTTAGCCTCGTCATTAAGCTCCCAGGTGTTTGGCATAGCTGTTACCATTCTATATGTGGATAAGGCTTTTTCCCTTTGCCCTAATGCGTCATAGCACTGTCCTAATCTTATTAAATTCCAAACCGCCCATCTGGTAGGTTCACTTTTGTTAAAAGAAATAGCTTTGGCGTTTTCAAATGTTTTTAATGCCTGTTCCCATTCTCCCTTAGCCATTTGCGCCGTGCCTATAGCGGTATACGAACGGGGAATATACATAGTTGTATAGAAAGGAGCAGCGCCTATTTTATTTATAAAAGTCTTGGCTTTTTTAATGACAATATCATAGTTTTTATTTTCAAATTCCGTTATAATTTCAACAAAAGGCATAAGCGGATTTGCCGGATATTTGTTGGAAACAGTTCTTATATACATAAGTGATTCTTGCGGGTTATAAAACTGTGAAAGCCTGTTATTATATATTTCAACTAACATAAGTTTTGAAGAGTCAGAGGTGAACTGTCCTTTTTCTTTGGAAATATTTAAATATTCAATGCCTTTTGTCTGATTCCCTTTTATAGCCACTATTTTAGCCAAAACTTTAATTACGGAAGGCAGCGTGCCCGTGTAATATTCATATATGCCAAGGCCGAAGTAGGCGTCATAAAATTCCGGGTCCGCTTCAAGCGCTTTTCGCATATAACTTATTCCCTTTTTGGCTGAAAAATATGCCGTAACCCAGTTTTTGTTGTCCATAGCGAACATGCCTTTTAACCCGTATGCTCCGCCCAGGGCCATAAAGGCGGTTGGATCTTTTGGGTTATCCTTAAGCCAAATGTTAATCCCGTTTATGGAAGAGGAAAGGACTGACTCAAAAATCTTTTTCTGTTCCGGGTCGCTTTTTTCAAATTCATAAGTAAACCTTCCCCAGGCTATAAGCATGTTGCCAAAATGAGCGTACGGGTGGTTGGGGTATTTTTGAAAAGCGATATCTATATTTTTTTGTGCGGTAGGAAAGTCCAGGTTATAGACCGCGCGTATGCCCGCGCCGCCATATTTGATAATGTCTTTTTCAATATCTTTCTTGTCTTGCGCGAATAAGGACACGCACAAAGTAAGAAAAAATATACTTAAAATTTTCTTCATTATTTTATTATATCTTTACCGAAATAAGGTCTTAATGCTTCAGGCACTATTACGGAGCCGTCTTCCTGCTGGTAGTTTTCAAGGATAGCGGCAAGAGCGCGGCCTACGGCTACGCCGCTTCCGTTAAGCGTATGGACAAACTCTATTTTACCTTCGGCATTTTTATAGCGTAAATTCATTCTGCGCGCTTGGAAAGAAGTGCAATTCGAGCAGGAAGAAATTTCGCGGTATTTGTTTTCGCTTGGCATCCAAACTTCTATATCATATGTTTTTGCCGAGCTAAACCCCATATCCCCCGTGCAAAGTTCAACAGTGCGGTAAGCTAGGCCTAAGCCTTTTAAAACATCCTCAGCGTCGGCAGTCATTGCTTCTAACAGGTTAAAAGAATCGTTTGAGTTTGATATCATAACAAGCTCAACTTTATCAAACTGGTGGTTTCGTATAAGTCCTCTGGTGTCTTTGCCGTAGGTACCCGCCTCTTTCCTAAAACAGGGCGTGCCTGCAGTAAGCTTTACGGGAAGTTCGGCTTCCTGCAAAACTTTACCCCTGTTCATGTTGGTTAAAGGAATCTCTGCGGTGGAAATTAAAAATTGTTTAGGCTCGCCTTCAAGGGCGTACATATCTTCCCTAAACTTAGGCAGCTGTCCGGTGCCTATTAAAATTTCTTCATTAACTATTGAAGGCGGCACAACTTCGGTATATCCTTTTTTTGCGTGCTTATCTAACATATAACTTATTAAAGCGCGTTCAAGCCTGGCTCCGTCACCTTTTAAAAGGGCAAAGCGGCTTCCGGATAATACAGCAGCCGTTTCAAAATCTAAAATGCCAAGTTTTTCACCCACGGCGTGGTGGTCTAAAGGTTTAAAGGAAAAAGAAGGCGCCGCGCCGTCTTTGCGGATTTCTTTATTATCTTTTTCATCTTTACCTATTGTTACCGAAGGGTCCGGCATGTTGGGGATATTAAGCATGGTATTACTAATCTTTTTTTTAATTTCCTCAAGCATGTTTTCTTTTTCGGACATACCTGTTTTAATCAAAGAAACTTCTTTCATCGCTTCTTCAGCGGCGGCAGGGTCTTTTTGTTTTAAAATGCCTACTGATTTAGAAAGTTCGTTTCTTTTTGCCCTCATATTTTCAACACTTGTTAAAAGTTCTTTATATGTTTTATTAAGCTCAGTTATTTCGCCAACTAAAGTAAGCAAGGCCGGATTTCTTGAAGCAAGAGATTTTTTTACCCCTTCTAAGTCATTTGCGAATAATTTAATGTCTAACATAGTTTACTCCGTAATATGGTTTTGTGTCGTTATCGGTTTTGGAAAATGGTTTTTTAAAGGTTCGGCCGCTTTTACGGCGGATTCAAAAGTAAAATCAATAACTACTTTTAAATTAGGCGGACATACGGAAGTTTGGCTTATTGTAAACAAAAAGGCCAATAATAAAATAAACATTACCGTAGCTCGGGTAAGGCCTCTTAAAAACGAGAGTGCCGGCGAATAATTATCTTCTTGCATTTTTTTGTTGTTTCTCTAATTCTTTTGTAAAGCTTTTAATAAGCCTTTTGGCAATGCTGTCCACTGCGGAAAGAGAACTGTAATCTTGCGCGGTGTCTGTTCCTATCCATACAACTTCGGCTGTTTCAACGTCAACAAGTTTGGCTATCACGCCAACCTGCGCGCTTATGGTGTATTCTGTGGGGGTAACCTCACGCTGGTTTGTTACCCTTTGTCCTGAGGGCCTTGAAGTGGCCACTACGGAGCCGTCAGGTTTTTTTACCATTTGCGTGCTGAAAACAGGCTCAGTTCTGTAGTTGCGGGTTTCTACCATTGTTAAAGTTTTTTTCTCGGGGGTATATGAAGTAATTTCACCCATAAGCAGCAAATCAACGCCTAAAATTTTACCCAACATTTTTGTTGTTTCAGGTGAAAGGTATCCCGTTATTGATAAATTGTGTTCTTGCAGCACTTGCTCTATTTTAGCTCTTTCAATAATTGTAAATCCGTTTTCAAGCAAGTATTTGGCAAATAAATTTTCGGCCCCGGTAAAACTTTGCCAGGGGGAATCAAAGGCCATAATACCTATTCTTTTTACGTTTTTAAAATCGTAATCCTGGCTTATTACCGTTTTGGTTGCGCAGCCAAAAAGAAGTAGGCAAGAAACTATACCTGAAAACAATATTTTTTTCATATATAAAAGTATTATATAACTTTTTATTAAGATATAATCTATATTATGAGAAAAAGCGACATAACAAAAAGAGCGGAAAAGGTAAAAATGCTTGTAACTGACGTTGACGGCGTTCTTACGGACGGCAGCCTGCAGTTTTTTAACTGGGAAGGGGACAAAAAGAACCCGTTGGAAATAAAAAAATTTTATTCATTGGACGGAGTAGGTCTGCTTGCGCTTAAAGGATGCGGTATTCAAACGGCCATAATTACCGGCGGGGTTATAGACGCGAGTCTTAATTTCGTGCGAAACACTGGTTTTAACTATATATACCACAGCACTTTCGCAAAGCGGGCTCCTTTAGAGCATTTGCAAAAACTTTCAGGCATATCTTATGAAGAAATGGCCTTTGTGGGCGATGATGTTATTGACCTGCCTGTTTTAAAAAGAGTTGGGCTTTCATGTGTTGTTCCAAATTCTGCCGAGGATGTTTTTAGCATAGCCCATTACCATACAAAAAATTACGGCGGACGCGGGGCCATACGTGAGGTGTGCGAACTTATTTTGCGCGCCCAGGGTAAATGGGATTTGTTTTTGGAAAATCTTGAAAACGGCATTTTTATGCCCAGTAAATTTAATGAGCAGCATATATTTTCAAGAGAAGATTTAGAGAAGTTAAAAAACTAACGGAGGTTTAACTAAATGAAAAAAATATTGGCATTATGCCTTATGTTTGCGGCTGTCAACGTTATGGCGGGGATAGACGGCGGCCTTGAAGCGGGACAAACCCGTATAGGCGTTTACGGCGGTATCAGCATGCCTCAGGATTGGACCTTTGATTATGGTATCGGTAATTTTGACGAAGCCCCCGGTGAAACGGGCCCCATTTTCGGCGCGGAAATTATAAGAACGGTAGTTCCCGCTTTTTCAGTAGGTCTTGATGTAAGCTACGCGACCCACGGGGATAATAAATTCGATAATAACTTGACTAAATTAAATTCAAACGTTATGAGCGCGCATGTGGTAGGCAGGGCTAACTTTTTTGCCGAAGAAGCCACCCGCCTTTACATTCCCTTCGGCGCGGGCGTAAGCAGATTTGAGGCCGAAGCTAAAGCCTTGGGAATGACAGACAAAGCGCATGAAACAACATTTTCTTTTCTCGCAGGCGTGGGCTTTGAATTTGATTTAAGCCCCGTATGGACCATGGGCATTGAAGGCAGATATTTCTATATGCCTTTAGATAAAGACAAATTCGCTAACAACGATAAGTTTGACTCGTTTAACTTGCTTTTAAAACTCGGCGCGAGATTTTAACTTAACCTTAAAAAATCCCCGGGTAAAAAAACCGGGGATTTTGTTTTGTACTTGTAAAAAACAACAAAACTAAAATTATTTAGTATAATATTCTAACGTCCATGCGGGCGTAGTTCAATGGCAGAACCTTAGTTTTCCAAACTAATGACGTGGGTTCGATTCCCATCGCCCGCTTGAATTTTATTCGCGGTAAGAACTGCTTTCCCGCGAAGACAGGCTTCTCTGTTTAAAGAGAGGCGTTATGCTGGGATAGCTCAGCTGGTAGAGCATCTCCATGGTAAGGAGAAGGTCGTGGGTTCGATTCCCATTCCCAGCTTTTAAATTTGAATTCAAAAGTCTAGACAGGAGAAATTAAAATGGCTAAAGAAAAGTTTGTAAGAACAAAGCCGCACGTTAACGTAGGCACGATCGGTCACGTTGACCACGGTAAAACGACATTGACGACAGCATTGACGAAGGTATTAGCGAAAGAAGGGAAAGCTAAAGAGATGGGATATGCTGACATAGCGAAAGGGGGCGTAGTAAGAGACGCTTCAAAGATTGTTACGGTGGCGGTATCACACGTAGAATATGAATCGGACAAAAGGCATTATGCGCACATAGACTGTCCGGGACACGCTGATTATATTAAGAACATGATAACGGGAGCGGCGCAGATGGACGGTGCGATATTGGTAGTATCGGCGCAAGACGGTCCTATGCCGCAGACGAGAGAGCACGTATTGTTAGCGAAACAGGTTAACGTACCAAAGCTTGTGGTATTTTTAAACAAAGTAGACTTAGCGGACGCGGAGTTATTGGACTTAGTTGAAATGGAAATCAGAGATTTGTTAAGCAAATATGAATTTGACGGAGACAATACGCCGATAATCAGAGGATCCGCGTTAAAAGCGATAGAAGGGGACAGTTCACCTATAGGGGAACCTTCGATAAAAGCATTATTGGAAGCGCTTGACACATGGATACCTGAGCCGAAGAGAGAAACGGACAAGCCGTTTTTGATGGCGGTAGAAGACGTATTTTCGATTACGGGGCGCGGAACAGTGGCTACGGGCAGAATTGAAAGAGGTGTGGTAAAAGTAGGCGATACGATAGAGATAATCGGTTTTAGAGACACGATGAACACGGTAGCTACGGGTATAGAAATGTTCCGTAAGTTATTAGATCAGGGAGAGGCTGGCGATAACGTAGGGGTATTGCTTAGAGGCGTAGAAAAGAACCAGATTGAAAGAGGTCAGGTATTAGCGGCTCCTAAGTCAATCAAACCGCACACAAAGTTCAAAGGTCAGGTATATATTTTGAAGAAGGATGAAGGTGGCAGACATACGCCGTTGACACCAGGATATAAACCTCAGTTTTACTTTAGAACAACGGACGTTACTGGCGAATTGAAATTTGCGGGCGATATGATAATGCCTGGAGATAACGCGGAGATAGAAGTAACGTTGATTACGCCTGTGGCGATGGAAGAAGGCTTAAGATTCGCGATAAGAGAAGGCGGCAGGACAGTAGGCGCCGGCGTAGTAACAAAAGTTATCGAGTAAGAGTTTAAGAAAAGAAGGAAAGAGAACCCCGCGCCTATAGCAGGAGCGGGGTTTTTTATCAAAAAAAAATATTTATGAATACCTTGCAGAACACCCCTACCGTAAGGCGGGGAAATTTCATAAGTATATCGGGGGCTGTTCTTTTTATTTTATAGAATATATATATGAAAGTAGTGATAATAAAATATAATGCGGGCAATATTTTTTCCGTAACTTCGGCGCTTAAAAGAATAGGCGTTGAGGCTGTTATTACCGATGATAAAAATATTATTTCCTCAGCGGATAAAGTGATTTTCCCCGGAGTCGGCGAGGCGGGCACAACCATGCGTTATTTAAAAGCAAAAAATTTGGATTTTTTTATAAAAAATCTTAAGCAGCCTGTTTTGGGTATTTGCTTAGGAATGCAGCTCATGTGTAAAAAATCTGAAGAGGGAAATGTTGAGTGCTTAGGCATTTTTGATGAAGATGTACAAAAATTTCCGGCAGGTTCTTTAAAAATACCTCACATGGGTTGGAATAATATTACCAAGGTAAAAGAGCCTCTTTTTAACAAAACGCTTGAGAACGAATACGTATACTTTGTTCACAGCTATTACGTTTCTTTGGGGACGGATACAATAGCCTCGGCGGAATATATTTTACCTTTCAGCGCTGCTTTAAATAAAAATAATTTTTACGCCACGCAGTTCCATCCCGAAAAAAGCGGCGACGCGGGCGAACGGATTTTAAAAAATTTTATATATTTGTAACAGGCAAAAATGTTAGCTAAAAGAATAATACCGTGTCTTGACGTTAAAGACGGCAAAACCGTTAAAGGGGTTAACTTTATTAACTTCCGCGATGCGGGCGACCCTGTTGCCCTTGCGGCCGAGTACAGCAGAAAAGGCGCGGACGAAATTGTTTTTTTAGACATTACCGCATCCCATGAAAAAAGAAAAACTTTAACTGATTTAGCAAGGCGCGTGGCGGCTGAAGTGAACATTCCTTTTACAATAGGCGGGGGAGTGCGGGAGTTAGAAGACGTTTCCGCTTTACTTGCCGCGGGGGCGGATAAGGTTTCACTAAACTCGTCAGCGTTAAAAAACCCTAATTTTATTACTGAAATAGCAAAAAATTTCGGCTCGCAGGTATGCGTATGCGCCATTGACGCTAAAGAAAACAACGGAAAGTGGACCTGTTATCTTAACGGCGGCAGAATTGATACAGGTAAAGATCTCTTTGTCTGGGCAAAAGAGGCTGAAAATCTTGGCGCGGGCGAAATACTTTTTACAAGCATGAACCATGACGGCGTTAAAACTGGTTTTGCCAATGAAGCCCTTGCGAAATTAGGGCAAATTGTTAATATTCCCGTAATAGCTTCCGGCGGAGCCGGCAGCAAAGAACATTTTAAAGATGTCTTTTTGCTAGGACACGCCGACGCGGCTCTTGCAGCAAGCGTTTTCCATTTTGGCGAAATAGATATCAGTGAACTAAAAACATATTTACGCGGCAACCGAATTGTTGTAAGATAGACAGTTACCAGAGGTGTTATATGAAAAAAGGATTCACACTGATAGAGTTGTTAGTGGTTGTTTTAATAATAGGTATTTTAGCCGCTATAGCGTTGCCGCAGTATAATAAAGCGGTCGCGAAGTCGCGCATGGCGGAGGCTATGGTTAACGGCAAAGCTTTTATGCTGGCTTTAGAAAGGCATTATCTTATGACCTCGGAAAGCCCTACTTTTGAAAGTCTGGATATAGAATTACAAGGCGCGGTAAACACCGGGGCAAACGAGCATGCGCTTGATCATATAACCCATAATAAAATGTCCTATGAAATAGGTAACGGCGGTAAATTTATAAGAATTGTTCCCAGAGCTTCGGCCGGGCCTATAGCCGGCATGCAGCTTCACTATCACAGGGACGGGCAAATCTACTGTTATTCCCATAAAGCGGGCGCCAATGTTGATTTTCAGGAATCGGTATGCAAAACATTAGGAGGCACTGAATTCCCAAGTAAAGACACGGCAAACCACAGCGCTTTCAAATTGCAATAATTAAAAGAAGATATTCTTTTTTCGTTAATTTTGTTATAATATTTAGGACTGGTAGGGATAGGGGTGCTTGCTACACTCCTTATATAAATGCTTCTGAGAGGACAGGTTTTATAAAATATAAAACGGGCCCTCAAGGGAGTTTATTCCTTGCTAGACAAAAAATTTGTATAGACAAATTAAACTAAACGCCCGTTTGTAAGGGTACTTAAATAAAGAGGAAATTATGGCCAGCAAAGAAAGACAAACTATATTATTAGCCTGCACGGAATGCAAAAATAAAAACTATTATTATGCGCGCGGCAAAAAGAAAGAATTTAAACTTGAACTCAACAAATTTTGCAAAGCTTGCGGCAAATCAACAAAACATAAAGAAGGCAAAGCTAACTAAAGGCGGGGCCAATGTTGGTTAAGAAGTTTTTAGATTTAAAGTTTGAAAATGATAATCCGCTTTAAAAAGCGGAGATAAAAGAAGTAGATTTTGACAAGATGTGTTTTTGACAAAGGCAAAACGGTCAAAATTCATTTTTGTGGATTTCTTAAACAAAAATGGGAGCGTCGGTTAACTGGTAAACCACTGGTCTCCAAAACCAGGACTGAAGGTTCGAGTCCTTCCGCTCCTGCCAGATTTAAAAACCTTAACGGCAAGAGAGAAAAAAATGAATAAAATAATTAAATTTTCCCATGAAGCGTATGCTGAACTTAAAAAATCCAAATGGCTTAGCAGACAGGAAGTTGTACAGTCCACAATCTTAGTAGGGATTGTTGTTTTTCTGGCGGCTATTTATGTTTTTGCTATTGACTGGGGTCTTGCGAAAGCCATCGGCGCTCTTGTTAACAGGGGGGCGTAATCTATGTCTGAAAATAAGGCTTGGTACATTGTACATACTCAAACGGGACATGAAGACAAGGTTAGGGAAAAAATCCTTCTTCAGGTCGAAACACAAAATTTTGGCGACAGGATTTTTCAGGTTTTAGTTCCTACGGAAGATGTTGTTGAAGTAAAACAAAACAAAAAAGTGCAAAGGAAAAGAAAGTTTTTCCCCAGCTATGTTTTGGTTGAAATGGATTTAACCAGCGAAGCGTATTGGTTTATACGCAATGTTTCGGGCGTTACCGGCTTTTTGGGCGACCCTAACCCGGTCCCGTTACCGGAAGAAGAAATTGCCGCTATTTTAGATCTTACCCAACCCGGCAGCGGCAAACCCAAACACGTAATTGAATTTGAAGCGGGCGAAAACGTACGCATTACGGAAGGTCCTTTTAAACATTTTATCGGTGTTGTGCAGGAAGTTAATAACCAAAAAACAAAACTTAAAATCATGGTTAACGTTTTTGACCGTTCAACCCCGGTTGAGTTAGACTTCTTGCAAGTTGAAAAAATCAGCTAGTTTAAGGTTTTTATGAAGAAATTAACGGCGGTTTTAGCATTAAGTTTGTTTTTAGGCGGTTGTATAAATTTATACAAGACGGACGACTCCGCCTCGCAGACTTTAAAAAGTGAAATTGTTGCTTTAAACGCTAAAATAGAAGCTCTTGAAAACGAAATTAAAGAATTAAAAGCCGACGAGCAGTCTGCGTTAGACGCGGAAAAGGCCGAACCCATTGTTGAGGTAAAAAAAGTTATTGCGGCTTCCGCGCATGAAAGAGATTTGGCTTTAGCCGCTTATTCAAAGGTTGATTTAATGCTGCTTGACGCTGTTTCTTACCATAAAAGTAAAGGAAGGGCGCCAACCAGAGTAAAAGATTTGGGTGAATTTTACGATTTAACGGGTTTTAAAACCGAGATTTACTCGGACGGCCCGGCCATGGTAAGAAAGATTGACGGTAATGATGTATACAGAATACACTTTACCGCACCTTACGCTAAAAATTATGATAACGCGCAAATGCGTAAAGTTTGCGAATCTAAAGATAATGACGCGTTTATATCGATATGCGGCTTTTTATCGGGCAAAGATTTAACGGAAGCGGAAGCGGATTCTTTGGGTTATTACAGAACGGCGCTTCCGTAACAAAATTTGAAGTAGTAATTAAGGAGTCAGTTAAATAATATGGCAAAAGAGAAGAAAATAAAAGGTTATATTAAACTGCAAATTCCCGCAGGCGCGGCTAACCCCGCACCCCCGGTTGGTCCCGCATTGGGCCAGCATGGTGTTAACATCATGGAATTCTGCAAGCAGTTTAACGCTAAAACCGCAAAAGCAGAAAAAGGGATTAAGATTCCTGTAGTCATAACAGTTTATGAAGACAGATCTTTCTCTTTCATTACAAAAACACCGCCTATGGCCACGCTTATCATTAAAAAATTAGGCATTGCCAAAGGCTCAGGAACACCCCATAAAGACAAAGTCGGCAAACTTACACAAAAACAATGTGAAGAAATCGCCGCGGAAAAACTTCCCGACCTTAACACAAAAGACGTTAAACAAGCGGCTGAAATGGTTAAAGGCACGGCAAGAAGCATGGGTGTGGATATAGCAGGTTAATCTCCGTTACGCGGAGCAGAGGAAGAGGTAGAAATACTTCGTTAGACCTTTAATAAGGAGAAAATATGGCAAAAAGAATTGACGCGGCCAGAAAAAATATTGACGTTAAGAAACTTTATTCAGTTTCTGAAGCGGCCGCATTAGTAAAAGAAAACGCTAAAGCAAAGTTTGACGAAACGGTTGAACTTCACATTGCGTTGGGTATTGACACAAGAAAAGCGGACCAGCAGGTAAGAAGCACGGTAGTGCTTCCCAATGGCACCGGTAAAACCAAAAAAATAGCCGTAGTAGCTAAAGGCGAAAAAGCGAAAGAAGCGCAGGAAGCAGGCGCTGATCTCGTAGGCGGAGACGATATTATTGAAGACGTTATGAAAGGCGTTATCAATTTTGACGTTTTATTAGCCACGCCTGATACAATGAAAGACTTATCCAAAGCGGCAAAAGTTTTAGGCCCCCGCGGTTTAATGCCTAACCCGAAAAGCGGAACGGTTACATTTGATCTTGCAAAAGCTATTTCAGAATTGAAAGCGGGCAGAATCGAATTTAAAGCCGACGCTTACGGTATTGTTCATACAATAGTAGGTAAAGCTTCTTTTGACGCTGATAAATTAGCGCAAAACGCTAAAGCTATTATTGATACAATTCTTAGAATTAAACCCACCACCGCTAAAGGCCAGTATGTTAAGAGCATCAGCTTAAGCTCAACAATGGGTCCCGGTGTAAGAGTGGACGGAAACAAAATTTAAGTAAACTCTTTTGCATAAAAAAGCGCCTTTTTAAAAGGCGCTTTTTTTTATATACTTTCTAAGATAGCCTTTCGGGGATAAATATGAAAAAAGGTTTTACATTAATAGAATTATTGGTTGTCGTTTTAATTATAGGCATACTTGCGGCGATAGCTTTGCCGCAGTATACAAAAACTGTTGAAAAATCCCGCACGGCGGAAGCCTGGGTAAATTTAAAAGCTATGGATACCGCATTAAAGATGTATCGGTTAGCTATTGCGGACCAAAATGCCGCGGGATCTTTTGAAGTTTTAGAAATTGAAATACCGGGGACCGATACAACAACCAGCGGAGTTAACAGAAAAAATACAAAAAATTTCAGCTACGCTTTTTTATCCGACCATATCGCCGCTAACAGGTTGCCTATGAGCACAAAATATTCGCTTACAATACACGACACATACGGCAGGGTTTGTATAGGATATTCGGAGGAAGGCCAAAAACTTTGCCAGTCTTTGGGCGGTATAGCCATGGGGGCTTGTTTTTCCAGTACAACATCGGCTACATGTTATCAGTTATAGTTTATATGTTTTGAGCGGGATTAGTAATAAATATGAAAAAAGGTTTTACATTAATAGAATTGTTGGTTGTAGTTTTAATAATAGGCATACTTGCCGCAATAGCTTTGCCCCAGTATAATAGCGCTGTGGCAAAAGCCCGCGCGACGGAAGCGTTTGTCAATGGTAAAGCATTAAACAGCGCCATACAAAGATGGATGCTGCAAAATGGCGCGATATCAGCAACCAACAGGCCTAAGTTTGAAGATCTTGATATAGAACTTTCAGGCGTTACATATACCACATCCTATAACGCCCGGGCAAAATATTGGGATTATGACACAAGAGAGACTTCCATAACTTGCATAAGAAGCACTATGGGCACAAGCCCGCAAAGCGTAATATATGAAATATGTTTTAATGCCAACACAAACGAAATTATTTGCCTTGCCGAACTTAATAAAGATAACGCGGAAAAATTGTGTAAAACTCTTGGCGGTAAGGAAAGGCAAAAGACCGGTTCTTGGACATATTACACAATTGCGAATTAACTACCCGGAATTTACCAGGTGTTTTTAATATAACTTGTGGTTTTCGCGGAACCGTAAAGATTGCTTTAATAGTTAGTCCTGCCTAAAAAATTATCTTCCTTTATCCCAAAATGATAAAATATAAAGGTACCAAAATACGGTATTTTATTTTGCCGCGGGGCTAGCAAGCCGCCGGTAAAGAAAAATGCTGTATTTTATTTAAATTATACGGAGAAAGATAATGGCAAAAATAGACGTCACAACACGTAATTTGATGTTAGACAGCTTAAGACATTACGCCAAAGACAATATTTCGTTTAACTTTATTAGAGAACACGACGCGAAAAACGAAATTCCCCTGCCTCTTTTAAAAGAGATGTATGACCCTAAAATTTTAGGAGTTCACCTTTTACTTATTCCCATAGAATACGGCGGTTTAGCCGGCAGCACTACCGATATTTACAGAGTTTGTGAAGAACTTGCCAGAATCGATCTTGGCATAGCCACTTCCGTATTTGCCACTTTTTTAGGTTCCGACCCGCTTAACGTAGGCGGTACCGAAGCGCAAAAAGCAAAGTGGTTCGGCAAAATAGCCAAAGAACAGCTTTTGGTAGCTTACGGCGCCACTGAAGCCGATGCTGGCAGCGACCTTGTTTCTTTAAGAACTCGCGCAGAACACGTGCTTAACCCCGACGGTACTTTAAAAGGTTATAAAATTACGGGCAGCAAAATGTGGATTTCAAACGGCGGCGTGGCTGATATTTACACTGTTCTTGCTATCGCTCCCGGCGGGCCTTCCTGGTTTATTGTTGAAAAAAACACTCCCGGTTTTACCTCAGACGCTCACGAAGACAAACACGGTATAAGGCTTTCTAATACGGCAGGCTTATCTTTTGACGATGTTTACGTTCCCGTTGAAAATTTAATAGGCCTTAAAGAAGGACAGGGCTTATTGCAGGCGCAGGCTGTTTTCGGTTATACCCGTTTAATGGTTGCCGCTTTTGGTTTAGGCGCCGGTGAAGAAGCGACTGAAACCGCAATCCATTACGCTCAGCAGCGTATACAGGCGGGCGGCCCGTTGGTTGATAAACAAGGCTATATGCTTAAGCTTATCACCCCGCATTATATCAGGTTTGAGGCGGCCAGGGCTTTTATTGACAATACCGCTAAAATGCTTGATGATAATAACCACGGCTTCGCCACGGAAGGCGCCATAGCAAAATATTACGCTACCGAAGAAGGCAATAACGCCGCTGAACACGCTATACAGGCTTTAGGCGGATTTGGTTATACAAAAGAATTTTCCGTTGAAAAAATTAAACGCGACGTAAAAATTACCATGATTTATGAAGGCACAAATGAAGTCATGGAAATGACTATTTACAGAGGCCGCTGGCAGGAACATTTAAAGAGCCGCGGGCAATACTATATTGATATGGCGGCCCAGCTTGAAGCAGCCCACGCCAAAAACCCAAATGTGGGTGCTGACAGCATGGCTTTGGGGCTTAAAGCTCTTGCCAAAGTTTTGGAAGAATGCAGACTGCAAAAACTTACACGCCACCAATTTATAACATTCAAACTCGGCGAACTTATAGCTAACGCGGAAGTAGCCGCCGTTTTTGTTAAACGCTGCGCCGAAGGCATTGTTACCGAAGGCAGCCGCTTTGATATCGGCACATTGCAGGCAATGTCTCGTGTGTTGGGCAGGGAATGCGCCTTTGATATCGCCACAAGAGGTTTAAAATACGTTATTGGCGCGGGCACGGGTAATGCCGCCCAGTTAAGCCAGGACGTAAACCTTGTAGAGATAGAAGACAAAATGCGCGGCACTATTGAAGACAGCGACATTGTGTCAGCTAAATTAAAAGAAATTTTCAAAAAATAAGGGAGAAGAATAATGAACATAGTTGTATGTATAAAACAAGTGCCGGACTCAACCCAGGTAAAAGTTGATCCTAAAACAGGCACATTAATACGCGCTGGCGTGCCCAGCATTCTTAACCCTTACGACCACTACGCTCTTGAAAGAGCTTTGGAAATTAAGGCCAAAACAGGCGCTAAAATAACTGTTTTATCCATGGGGCCCGCGCAGGCTATAGCCGTTATACGTTTAGCGTTAGCTTTAGGCGCTGACAGAGGCATTTTACTTTCTGACAGGGCTTTCGCCGGGTCGGACACATGGGCAACTTCTTACGCTTTGGCCCAGGCAATTAAAAAAATCGGCCCTGCGGATTTAATCATCTGCGGGCAGATGGCTATTGACGGCGACACAGCCCAAACTGGCCCAGGTATCGCCTATCACTTAGATATTCCCCAAATAACATTTTGCACGGAAGTCGACAGCGACGGCACAAAAGTTTTAGTTAAAAAACTTATTGACGGCGGACATCAAATGATGGAAGCCTCTTTGCCCGCTCTTATTACAACAACAATGCCTCATGATTATAAAGCAAAATATCCGTCTTTCTTAGCGGCTTTCCACGCGCAGGATAAACAAACCGAAACCTGGACAGCGGCTGACGTTAATGCCGATCTGGCCAAACTCGGTTTAGAAGGAAGCCCCACGCGCGTAGGCCGCATATTCCCGCCGCCGGCAAGGGAAAAAGGTGAAATCTATTCCGGTTCGCCCGCTGAGCTTGCCACAAAAATTGTGGAAATTTTAAAGAAGGAGAATTTGATTAAATGATTAACATAGGTTCAAATTGTATAGGTTGTACTAAATGCGTGCGCATATGTCCTTTTGGCGCTTTGAGCATGGATGGCAAAAAAGCGGTAGTAAACTCCGCCTGTACGCTTTGCGGCGCCTGTATACCGGAATGTCCCGTTAAATGTATTTCAATGCCTTCCCAAACAGCGGTCAAGGCCGATATAACGGCTTATAAAGGCGTGTGGGTTTTTATGGAAGTTATTGAAGACAAGGGCGTTTGCAAAATACGCCCTGTAGGTTATGAGCTTTTAACCAAAGGCCGTGAGCTCGCCAACACTTTAGGCGAAGAACTTTGCGCCGTTGTAATAGGCAGCGATATGCAAAGCGGTTTTGCGGAAATATCCTCTTACGGGGCGGATAAAATTTACTCCGTTAACGCGCCCGGATATAAAGATTATAATACGGACGCTTACGCTTCTGCCATGATTAATTTAATTAATAAATATAAACCCAGCATAGTTTTATATCCTTCAACATTTATAGGAAGGGATTTATCGCCTAGAGTAGCGGCGGAAATACATGTAGGCTTAACGGCTGACTGTACAGGCCTTTCCGTTAACGCGGACCGCAACCTTGTTCAAACAAGGCCCGCTTTCGGCGGTAATATTATGGCCGATATTTTAACGCCTAACCACCGCCCGCAAATGGCTACGGTAAGACCTAATGTCATGAAAAAAGAAATTTTAAAACCCGGTTTTTCCGCCGCGGTAATTGAGGAAAGTATCGCTATCAATCCCAAAGCGGCAAGAGTTAAGATTTTAAATAAACATATTGATGACGTTCACGGTATGGAAAAGCTTGACGAAGCCGAAGTTATTATTTCCGGCGGACGCGGCGTAAAAGACAGTAACGGTTTTACTATGCTTAAAGACTTAGCTAATGAACTCGGCGGCGCAGTAGGCGCAAGCCGTGCGGCCGTTGACATGGGCTTCGTTCCCAAAGAAAAACAAGTCGGTCAAAGCGGCGTAACCGTTAGGCCTAAACTTTATGTGGCGTGCGGCATAAGCGGCGCGGTTCAGCATATTGTGGGCATGGACGGGTCAGACACTATTATCGCCGTTAATAAAGACCCCAGGGCGCCTATATTTAACGTTTGCAAGTTTGGTATTGTCGGCGACGCTTCCCAAATACTTCCCAAAGTTATCGAGGAAGTTAAAAAATCAAAATAGCATTAAAAATAAAAAGCCCTGCCTTATGGCGGGGCTTTTTTACGTTAAAGTTTATATTAAAATTTAACAAAAAATGGCTTTTTTATGAGGGTAATGAACACCCGCCGTTTAAACCGGAGGATAGATAGCATCCTTATTCCACAACCCTTCCGCAGCAGCAAGGCGGAGGCATTGCCATTTGTTGTTGAGTGAAATGGCAAACCAAAGCTTTGAAATAAAAAACTCCTCGGGTGTGAGCCGGGGGAGTTTTGTTAAATTATATTTTTTATAAATTAAAAATATTTACGGCAATTTAAATTCTTCTTCCTTCGGAAAAATCTTTTAATAATTGAACTATTTTAGGTTTATGTGTTTTAGTCGCATATTCTAACGGGGTATATTCCCTATGGTTATGCGATGATTCGCTAAAAACATATTTTTTGTTAATGTCTATTGAGGGGAACCCTAGCAAAAATTTTACTATTTCAATTTGGTCAGCTTTTATGGCGGCGGTAAGAAGGGTGTGCCGCTCATAAGTGTGAACGTCTACTACCTTATAGTAAAATTTATTGATTTTATTTTTTGTTTTTTTTGTAAGAAACTTATAAAGTTTTTTTATATTGCCCTGTTCTATATATTCAAGCACGTAACCGTCGCGCACTAAAGAGTTGCCTTTTACGGCAAGGTATACCCACGGGATAACCCACGCCGTGCCTATAAGCGCGCGTATTTTTACGGGAGTTATATTTTTTAATAAATTTATAAACATGTTTATATTATAAATAATAAAAATGTAATTATTATTTTGTTTTTGCCAAATATTAAGATGATAGCTGAGAAAAGCCGCTTTTTTAAAGCGGCTTTTTGTTATTTAATATGTGAAACAGCGTATAAAATTGCCGATATCATGCTGCTTGGGTCAGCCTCGTTTTTGCCGGCTATGTCAAAGGCTGTGCCGTGAGTGGGGCTTGTTCTTATAAAAGGAAGCCCGTAAGTAAGGTGTACAATAGGCTCTTGCGCGCAAAGTTTAAGGCCTAAAAGAGCCTGGTCGTGATACATACACAAAATTCCGTCATAAGCTCCTTTTGTATATTTTGTCCAAAGCGCGTCGACAGGCATGGGGCCTAAGATATTAAAATTTTCTTTTTTTAAAACGCTTAAAGCGGGCGCTATTATTTCTTTTTCTTCCATTCCCAGTTTGCCGCCATCCCCTGCGTGTGGATTAACGGCGGAAACGCCTATCCTTGGTTTTTTTACGCTGTTGCTAATTAAAAAATTATTTAAAAGCTGCGCGGCGTGAATAATTTTCTTAGAAGTTATTTCTTTAGATAAATCTTTTATAGCCGCGTGTTCGGAAACCAGCCCCACGGTAAGTTTGTTTGTTGTAAACATCATTAAAACATGGTCAATGCGGGAGAACTCTTTTAAAAAATCAGTATGCCCCGTATATTTAACGCCCGCCATGTTCCAGCTTTCTTTTGATATGGGCGCGGTTACCATTGCTTTTACTTCGCCTTTTGAGGTAATTCTTGACGCCATTGTTACCGCGTTAAAAGAAGTAAGCCCTCCGTAAACTGTAGGGCCCGGCGTTTCAGGCAGCGGCTTTGTAAGTATAGCCGCCGTGTCAACTACGGAAAAAGCCCCCTCTTGTAACCCGTTTTTAATAAGGGCTTTTTTATCTCCTATTACTACGGGGGTGCAGGCGTCGGTTACTCTTTTGTCTTGCAGTGCTTTTACTACAATTTCCGGACCTATACCCATAGGATCGCCTGTTGTTATAGCTATTAATGGTTTCATATTGTAATCCTGTTTTTTTAAATATAAAGGGCTCTTTACTTTTGTAAAGAGCCCTTAAAAATATATTGCTGCGAAGTTATATTATTTCTTCTTGGGCTCAGTCTTTGCGGGTTCTTCTTTAACGTTAGCGGCAGGTTTTTCAAGGGCGCTAAAGTCTTTATTAATTTTTATTTCCGCTTTTGAATTCAAGTCTTTAATATGTTCGTTTATAGCGACTTGAATTCTTTGCGCGGCTATATATTGGCCAAATTCTCTTGCGACTTTTTCGTAAGTAATTTCTTCAGCTGCGCTCTTTTCTTTTATTTTTATGATATGAAAACCAAAATCAGTTTTTATCGGGTCAGACACTTTGCCAACATCTAAAGAAAAAGCTTTTGTGTCAATTTCTTTAGGCGTATTGGGCGCGCCTTTAATTAAAATCATGTCGCCGCCGGTGCTTTGGCTGTTTTTATCGTCGGAAAACTGTCTTACCGCGGTGCTAAAATCCATACCGCCGTCAATTTTCTTTTTAATTTCTTTAGCTAATGCCTCTTTTTCTTTTATTTTGTCAGCGCCGGCTGCTTTGGGCGCTTCTAAGAAAATATGCCCAATTCTTACTTTGGGCGCGCTTAGCTGTTCTAAACGCATTGCGATAGCTTCAACTTCTTTTTTGTGTTCTTCAGGTTTAATAAGGGCTGTTTTTTTAGAATCTTTTTTCATAACGGCTTTAACCTGGTCGTAAAGGGCTTTAGCGTCCGCTTCTTCAACGGGCTTAACTTTTGTTACTATTGCCGTTTCAACATATTTGCGCGACATAATTTGTTTCTTAAGTTTATCTCTAAATTGCTTCTGGCTTATGCCTTCTTTTTTTAAAGCGGCGTCAAACTGTTTGGTTCTTTCTTTTTCACTGATGGGTTTCCCTTTTTCATCAGCAGCGGGTATTAAGGCGTCCTTGGCTTGTTTTACCGCTTCGTCAATTTCGTCTTCTCTGGCTTTAACGCCTTCTTTTTCAGCGGCTTGAAACAACAGTTCGTCATTAATCATTTGGTCTAAAACTTCTTTTTCAAGTTTTAATTTTACGCCGGGCTGCTCCATAAGTTTTGGGGCGGCTGCAGTATACTGCGCTTCAAAAGCGCCGGCTACTTTGTCAAAATCAGATTGTAAAATCGGTTTTCCGTTAACCGTTGCAACGGCGGCGTCAACTACTACCGCATTGGCGCATACCGCTGTTAAAGCTATAAGTATTCCTGATAAAATTAATTTATTTACTTTCATATGTTTTATATACCTCTACTTTATATTTTACTGCAAGACTTTCTAAATAATCGTCAAACTTTTTCTTTTCAAGAATATTTTTTATTCTGTCACGGGCGTCTTTTAAAGTAATTTTCTTTTCCCCCGCTTTATATATTATATGAAATCCTCTTGATGTTTTAAAAAACCCCTGTACTAAGCCCGAAGAGGAATTTGCGGAAGCGTTTTCAATTTCAGGCAGAAATTCACCCGGCATGAAGGTAAACTGTTTGCCGTCAGTTGAAACATCGTCCAAATCTATTGAGTATCTTTTAGCGAGTTCAATAAATCTTTTTTCCCTGTTGCTGTTGTTTGTGGCCTTTAGCTCTCTCAAAACCAGGTTGGCTGTATCGGGGTCTGTTAAAAGCATTTGCCTTATAGTCATTTCATAGGAATACTTTTTATGGTAATCCTTTATTTCGTCTTCGGTAACCGATATCTCCCCTTTGTTTCTTAAAGAGTCAATCCATATTTTTGTGGCGACTTCCTTTTTTGTTTCTTCAAGCCTTTTGCTGAAATCATTTTGAATATCTGTAATCGTTTTAATGAACTCTTCGGATTGTGCGGACCCGCTTTTTAAAGATGCCTGCTGTATAAGCTGTTCTCTAACCAACGCGTTTATAAGCGCGTTTTTGCCGAAAGACGTTTCAAGATATTTTCTGTTTAAAGTTTCATCTATAACGGCATTATCAAAATCTTTTTGTGTTATGAAAACTCCCCCCACATTTGCAAGAGCGTTGGAAGGATGCGCTTTGGCCGCAGGTTTTTCCTCTTTACAGCCTGCCGACAACAAAGCGGCGAGCACGGAAATTATTACAATTCTTCTCATATATTTAATTTAGCATTTTTTACCCAGTTTTATCTACTATTTTAATATAATCTATTAAATGACTCCTAAAAAAATATTTTGGTTATTATTTGCAATTAACCTGTTTAACTATATAGACAGACAGGTTTTATTTGCAGTGTTTCCGTTAATTAAATTAGATTTATCTCTTACTGATGCGCAGCTCGGAAGTTTAGCCTCCGCTTTTATGCTGGTTTATATGATTTACGCTCCCCTGGCGGGCTATTTTGCGGACAGAAGCCCGAGACAGCATTGGATGGGTTTAAGCGCCGTGCTTTGGAGCATAGCAACTTTTTTTACCGGGTTTATGAATAATTTTAAGCAGTTGCTTGCCGCACGCAGTTTTATAGGTATCGGAGAGGCGGGTTTTACTACCGTTGCCCAGGGTTTTTTGGCGGAACAATATCCGCATGAAAAAAGGGCCAGAATTTTGGCTTCTTTCGGGCTTGCTCTGCCGGCCGGAAGCGCTTTGGGGTATTTTTTAGGGGGTGTTTTGGGCGACCATTTCGGCTGGCGTATTGCATTTATGATTGTTGGCGTTCCGGGTTTGCTGCTTGGTCTTTTAGCGGCTTTTAAAATAAAAGACGCAAGAGTTTTTGCCGATAAGGCGGAAAAGCCCAAACTTTGGGCTTACGTGCATCTTTTAAAAAATAAAATTTTTATTTTTATCTGTCTTGCGCAGGCTTTCTCAACATTTATTGTGGGCGGACTTGCGGCTTGGCTGCCCACATACTTTAACAGATTTTACGGATACAGCGTGGCGAAGTCAAGCACTATTTTCGGAATTATGATTGTGTGTTCAGGCGCTTTAGGCGTATTTTTAGGCGGGCAGGTGGCGGACAGGCTTATTAAAAAAACCCAAAAAGCTTATTTTATTACCGCAGGGGCAAGTTTCGCTTTAGCTATGCCATTTGCCGTTTTGGGTATTATGGCGCCTACTTTTGAAAGTTCTATCTTCTTTTTGTTTTTTGCTATCATGTTCGCTTCCGCGCAGACAGGGCCTTTAAGCGCGGCTATAGTGGGCTATACTTCTAAGAAAGTGCGTTCAATGGCTTTTGCTTTGAATATTTTTATAATCCATGCTTTGGGGGATGCTATTTCCCCTATGATTATAGGTAAATTTTCGGATATTTGGAATTTAAGAATAGCTATTTTATTTTGTCTTTTAATGGTTGTTCCGGCGTGTTTTTTCTCAGCGATGGCGGCAATAGTTTCCAAAAAGCATAAAATGAATGTTGAAGAGCCCGCGAAAATATAAGTTTAAATAACAAAGCCCCCGTGTTAAAAACACGGGGGCTTTGTTATGTTTATAAACTTAGTCAGCCGCTTTGGCTCCTTCCTCAAGAGCTTTTTTGTTAAGCTCAAGCATTTCGGGCTTGGCGCGTTTGAAAACAGCTTTCATAGCGCTTGCGATTGTGTCAATAGAAACAGCGCCCGTGGCCTTTGCAAAAGCACCCATAGCCACAAGCGTAGCTACTTTTAACGAACCCAGTTTTTCGGCTATTTCATTACAAGGAACATAAATAACTTTTATATCCGTTCTTTTTGGTTTTGAGTTAATTAGAGAACTGTTAATAATTAACAAACCGTCTTTTTTAAGCAAAGGCTCAAATTTTGGTAATGAAGGCTCATTCATAACTATAACCGTGTCCGGCGCAGTTACGATAGGGGTGTAAACTTCGTCCGAAGCTATCACTACCGAACAATTTGCCGTGCCGCCGCGCATTTCGGGCCCGTAGGATGGCAGCCAGCTTACTTTTTTGCCGTCAATAAGTCCCGCCTGCGCGAGTAAAATGCCCGCAGAAACAACGCCCTGCCCGCCAAAACCTGATATTCTTATTCCCTGGTACATAATTATTTACCCCCTTCGTCTTTAAACACGCCTAACGGGTATTGTTCCATCATTTGTTTTTGCACGAATTCCAATGATTTAACCGGATCAACGCCCCAGTTTGTGGGGCATTGGGATAAAACTTCAACTAAGCTAAATCCAACGCCGTTTACCTGGTTTTCAAAAGCTTTTTTAACGGCTTTTTTGGCTTTCATAACGTTTTGGGGGGTGTCTACCGCAACGCGTTCTAAATATTTTGAGCCTTTTATCTGGCTAAACATTTCGCAAATATTAATCGGATAGCCTTGTAAAGCGGCATCCCTTCCTTTGGGCGCTGTGGTAGCGGGTTGTCCCACTAAGGTTGTGGGGGCCATTTGTCCGCCGGTCATACCGTAAATAGCGTTGTTAATAAAAATTACGGTAATGTTTTCACTTCTGATAGCGGTGTGAACAATTTCAGCCATGCCGATGGAAGCCAAATCGCCGTCGCCCTGGTAGGAAAAAACTATGCTTTCCGGTTTTGCTCTTTTAATACCTGTGGCTATGGCCGGGCCTCTGCCATGGGCGCCTTGTATCATATCACAGTTAAAATAAGAATCGGCAAAAACCGCGCAGCCCACGGGGGCAACGCCTATTGTGCGCTCTCTTATTTTAAGTTCATCCATAGTTTCAGCTATAAGGCGGTGTACAACGCCGTGTCCACAGCCTGGGCAATAATGGAAAGGAACATCTGTCAAACTTTCGGGTCTTTTAGTTATTTTTTCCATAATTATTTGCCTCCCTTGCAGCCGCAGCCGCCGGTATTATGCGGATAAAGCTTTTCCGTTTTGCCTGTTAAAACTGAGTTGATTGCAGTAACAATATCTTCGCCCGCGGGCATGCCGCCGCCCGGCCTTGCGTGCAGATAAACGGGTACTTGCCCGCCAGCCGCGAGTTTAACGTCAACAATCATTTGCCCTAAACTCATTTCCACGCAAAGCATTGCTTTGCATTTGCCGTTTGATGCAAGTTCGCAGAGTCTTTTATAAGGGAAAGGCCACAATGTTATAGGGCGTAGTAACCCTACTTTAACGCCCTTTGCTCTGGCCTGTTCAATACCGGCTAAAGCGGCGCGCGCGGAAATACCGTAAGCAACTAAAATTACTTCTGCGTCCTCGGTATATCTTTCTTCAAAAAGGACTTCGTTTTCTTCCACGGCTTTATATTTTTCGGCTCTTTCAAAAACGGATACTTCAAGTTCCCCGTCTTTAAGTTTGTAGGAGAACACCATTCTCTTTTTCCTTTCTCCCGTATGTGTGCCTAAAGCCCACTCGGGTTCTTTTAAATCTTTAGGGTCTACGGGCTCAAAATTAAAGGACATACCTTCCATCATTTGGCCTAGAACGCCGTCAGCCAAAATCATGGCGGGGATTCTGTATTTTTCGGAAAGCTCAAAAGCGAGTTTCGGGAAATTGCCCATTTCTTCAACTGAGTTGGGGGCAAGAACTATTGTTCTGTAGTCTCCGTTGCCGCCGCCTCTTGTGGCTTGGAAATAGTCCCCCTGCGCGCCTGTTATGCTGCCAAGGCCGGGGCCTCCTCTCATAACGTTTGCTATAAGGCAGGGTAAATCAGCGCCGGCTAAATAGGAAATACCTTCCTGTTTTAAACTTATCCCGGGGCTTGAGCTTGAAGTCATGCTTCTTGCACCTGTGGCGGCCGCGCCGTAAATCATGTTAATTGCGGAAGTTTCACTCTCGGCTTGTACAAACGCGCCCCCCCTGTCTGCCATTTTAGCGGCCATGTATTCGGGTACTTCATTTTGAGGCGTTATGGGATAACCTGCAAAAAAGCGGCATCCCGCGCGTAAAGCGCCTTCAGCCATGGCTTCATTGCCTTTCATTAAAATTTTTTCTTTCATATACTCCCTCTTTGTTAAATTTAGGTATGATGGTAAAAATTATTTTTCAACGGTAATCGCCACATCGGGGCATACCATAAAACACATTTTGCAGCCGATGCAGGCCTCAGGTTTAACCATTACCGCGGGATAATATCCCGTCTTACTGAAATTTTTTGATTTTGCGATACATTGCTTAGGGCAGGCTTTAACGCAAAGGTAACAACCTTTGCATAACTGTTCATTTACTTCAATTCTTGGCATAGAACCTCCAATTTGCACTATAATAGACTACTTTCCTTTTGCCTGTAAGGGGGATTAACAGGGAAGTCGTTTCCGCACCATATTAATAACAATTTTTTTACTTGTAGTATGGCTTTAAATTCCGCGCCGCCCGCTTAAGGACAAGCGCAGAAAAATTAATTAATCCGCTTATATATAGTTTATTACTTTTAAAATTAAAAAACAATTTTGTTAGAGCCGCTTAACTTTATAAGATGCTTTAACCAATGTGTTTTCAAGCGTGCTTGAGAACAGTAGTTATTTTTGTTATTCTGTAGATAGCTGTTAATAAGGAGAATGTATGAAAAAAATATCTTTGCTTTTAGCTTTTGCTTTAACCGCGTGCTTTGTATTTTCCAAACAATTAATTATTTACCATACCAGCGATACCCATGGATTCTATTATCCTGAAAGAAATACGGAAAACAACAAAATGTGGGGCGGTTTTGCCGCGGCAAGAAATGTTGTTAATAAAGAAAAGCTTCCTTTTTTATTTTTAGACAGCGGTGATTATTGCAATGGTACGGTTGAGGCAAAAAACTCAAAATGCGTAACTTCGGCAGAACTTATGAACGCCATGGGTTACGACGCTACCACAATAGGCAACCATGAATTTGATTTTGGCGAGGATAATTTTTTAAAAGTGCTTCCTTTGTTTAAATTCCCCGTGCTTAACTCAACAATTACGGACAGCAGGCTTAAAGGGCAGCTTCCTTACACAAAACCTTATAAAATCTTTGAAAGAGCCGGCGTTAAAATAGCCATAATCGGCGTGGGTAAAGAGGGTGATAATAAACACTTTAAATTCGCAAATGTTATAAGCACTGTAAAAAAAGTTGTTAAAGAGGTAAAAAAAGAAAACGCCGATATTATTATTTTGCTTATACATGATTCCGCCGGCGATGAAAAACACCCGCAAAAAGTAAGCAATAAATTAATTGCGGAAAAAATACCTGAAATAGATATTGTTTTAGGCGGCCACGCCCACCAGGAATACCAAAATATTTTTGTGGGCAACGCTATTTTGGTGGAATCGGGATGCCATTTAAAGAAGATGTCTAAAATCGTTGTTGATATTGATGATGAAACCAATAAATATAAAACAGCCAAATCTGAACTTATACCTTTATATATAGAAAAAACAGGGCAAGACGAACAAATTAAAGAACTTGCCGAAAGTTTGAGAGTTCCGGGTATGGACGTTGTTTTAGGCAACACGGCTGCGTATATAAGCAAAACGCCGGTAAAGGAAGGATGCAAAGATTCCCCCATTAACAATTGGATAGCCGATGTTATAGCCAAAAACGTTGAAGGAGATTTTATTGTCCATAACGTGGGCGGCGCCAGAATAGGGCTTGAAAAGGGGCCTGTTACCATGCGCGATATTGTTACTTTATTTCCTTTTGATAATAAAATAGCCGTTGTTGAAGTTGACGGAAAATTTGTTAAAAACTTTTTTATAAACGGCATTAAAAACGGCCGCGCTTTATATAACTTCCACGGGTTAACCGCAAAGTTTAAATTAAAAAATAATAAAGTTAAAAATGTTGAAATTTTTATAAACGGCAATCCTTTGCAGGAAAACAAAACTTATAAACTTGTTACTAATGAATATATCGCCAAAGGTAAAACCGAAGGCTGGATGTTTAAAAAAATTGAAGAGGATAAAAAACAGTTTATTTCGCTTAGCATTAGAGATATGCTTATAGCCGATTTAAAAGCGAACTCGCCTTTAAAACCTTTAAATGACGAGTGCCGCCTCCAGGTTAAAAATTAAATGAGTAAAAAAATAGTTTTTATATTAATAGCCGTTCTTTTTGCCATGGCCTGTAAACAGGAATATTTAACAACTGTTACCGTTTACCATACCGCGGGCATAGGCGGCATGTACTGGCCTAGACAGGAGCCCGCTTATGAAAATAAGGAAACGGGCGGCATAGGCGTTTTAAAAAACTATTTTGAGCGCGAATACGGCAAAAAACTTTTGTTAGACAGCGGGGATTGGTTTTCCGAAACGCCGGAAGGCTCTATCGGTAAAGGTTCTTATATTTTGAAAATGATGCGCATGGCGGGTTACGACGCTACCGGTTTAAGTTATACGGACCTTGCGCCAGGCTGGGCGACAATGTCCGAAAATATCAGAAACAGCGAGTTTACCGTTTTGTCCTCCAATATTAAAACAAGAGGGGGCGCGGTGCCCTCTTATATTCCCAGAAGCATTATAAAAGAAATAAACGGCGTAAAAATCGGCATCTTTTCTTTAGTCATAAAAAACGATAAGGAAAGCGCAGGCGGAAGACTTGGCGAAATTAAAATTTTTGACGAAATAGAAGCCGCCAAGGCTGTTATTGATGATTTAAAGAATAAAGGCGCCGACGCGGTTATCCTTTTAGTGGATGTTGCCCAAAATGAAAATAACTATGAAGAAAGAGCAATTTTGGAACAAGTTGAAGGCATTAATATTGTTTTGGCCGGCGCGCCCTCGGGCGAAAAAACATCTATTGAAGAATATGACAACGCTTACATAGTAAAAACTGAGCCTTTTTTAATTAAGCTTACAAAGCTAAAACTTAATTTTGATTTTAATAAAAAATTGGCAGGAGTTGAGTTGGAAACGATACCTCTGTCTAAAGAAAAATACGGGGAAGACGAAGCCATAAAAAAAATTGTTGATGATTTGCGTTCGGCTACTTTTAAACGCTTAAACCATGTTATAGCCGAAGCGGAAGATCTGATTGCCGACGTGGATACCGGGCCTTCGGTTCTTGGTGAAATTATAGCCGGCTGTATTAAAGACTGGGCTAAAGCGGATATCGGCATAATTAACTCTG
Organism: Elusimicrobium minutum Pei191; assembly: GCF_000020145.1. Lineage (NCBI taxonomy): Bacteria > Pseudomonadati > Elusimicrobiota > Elusimicrobia > Elusimicrobiales > Elusimicrobiaceae > Elusimicrobium > Elusimicrobium minutum. The sequence continues at coordinate 1,570,409 of NC_010644.1, read as the reverse complement.
ATCCGCTGCGCGTGTCAATACCAAAAGGGAAAATAACGGAATACTCTTTATATGAAGTTTACCCCTATAATGATACGGTTATGTCCGTAAGGATAAGGGGTGAGGAGCTTAAAAACATTTTGGAAAAAAGTTTACTTTCAAAAAATAATTTTCCTCAAATTTCAGGTATGACGGTTGAATATAATATGAGCGAGCCGGAAGGCAGCAAAGTTAAATCCATAAAAATAAGAGGGGGAAAGGTTTCCCCCGGCACAATTTACCGTCTTGCCACGACAGACCATATTATGGCGGGCGGCTTCGGTCATGATGAATTTGTAAATGCCGTTGAATTTAAAAATACGCGCGTTGATATCCGCACGCTGCTTCGCCAATGCTTATACCGCAAGAAGAAAATATCTAATTTCCCGCTTAACTGGAAAGAAGTTAAATAAAATATGAATGCTTTCGTTAAAAAAATAACAATAGGTTCTTTCGCGGCAAAAAATAACCTTATGCTTGCCCCGATGGCCGGTATTACCGACACGCCTTTTAGAATACACTGTTTAAATAACGGCGCGGGCATAGTTTGCGCGGAAATGGTGTCGGCCAAGGCGGTTGAGTATGATAATAAAAAAAGCGTAAAAATGTTAGCGGTTGATAAAAAGGAGCATCCAGTTTCCATGCAGATTTTCGGAGGGGATGCGGAAAGCATTTCCATAGCGGCCAAAGCGGCCGAGGCCGCGGGCGCTGATATTATTGATATTAACGCGGGGTGTCCCGTAAAAAAAATAAACAGAGCGGGCGCGGGCTGCGTTTTAATTAAAGATGAAAAATTGTTAGCTTCAATAGTAAACGCCGCTGTTAATTCCGTGAGTATTCCGGTAACTTTAAAAACAAGAATAGGTCTTACCGCTGGCGATTTTAAAGGTGATAAAATTGCCAAACTGGCTGAAAACGAAGGCGCGGCGGCTGTTATTATGCATGCGCGTTACGCCGGCAATGTGCATGGCGGCCCGGCTGATTTAGAGGCTCTTGCCAAAGTCGTTTCGGCCGTTAAAATACCCGTTATAGGTAACGGAGGTATCGTTGATGTTAATACAGCTGATAAAATGTTTGAAACCGGCGTGCGCGGCATAATGGTGGGGCGCGGAGCTATAGGCAATATTAATATTTTTAAAAGCATAATTAACGGTTGTGACATAGAGTTAAATCCTAAAGAAAACGTTAAAATATTTTTTAATCTGATTAAACAAAACGTTAATTTTTACGGTGAGAAAAACGGTATTGCCAGGAGTAGGAAAACCGTGGGTTTTTGGATAAAAGGGTTTCCGATGGCGGGGGAAATAAGAGGCGAGTTTGTAAAATTAAATACATTAGCCGCAGTGCAAAAACTTTTTGGGGAATATTTATGAAAACAGTAACTTCCCAAAAAATGAGAGAATTAGAAACCGCCGCCGTAAAAGAATTCGGCATAGACGAAGATGTTCTTATGGAGCACGCGGGCCGCAGCGCCGCTGAGGAAATTTTAAATTGTTTTTTATCTGAAAATAAGGAAAAAAAAGTAATTATTGTATGCGGGCACGGGGGTAATGGAGGTGACGGGCTTGTATGCGGCAGATATCTTATGGAGCGCGGGGTTGATGTTTACTGCTATATTATTCCGCCTTTCCAAGGCTCCTACAAAGGGTTGGTATTAAAAAATTTAAAAAGAGCGTTTTTTTCACACCTTTCCGTAAAAGAAATTTATCAGAATTTGTCCGATTTAAAAAACTCCGTGGCGGACGCTTATATAGTTATTGACGCTCTTTTAGGTATAGGTTTTAAAGGCGAAGTAAAAAAAAATTATAAAGAAACTATTGAAGTGTTAAACTCATCTCCCTCCATAAAAATAGCTTTTGATATACCAAGCGGCCTAAACGCCGACAGCGGACAAAATGAAGGCGCTGTTTTTAAGGCTGATTATACTTACGCTATGGGTTTTGCCAAGCAAGGCTGTTTGAAGGCTAAAGATATTTGCGGGGAAATAAAAGTTTTAAATATCGGCCTGCCTAAAGAGCTTTTGTCTAAAGTTTAACTTTTACGCTCTTATTTCTTTTTGCTTCTGTGATAACGTCATTAATTTTAACAAAATTATTAAGCCCGCCTGTTAAAACAGTGTTTCCTTTATTTTCAAAAACAAAAGTCATGCTGTCTTTATCTGTGCCGCTGTATCCCGTATTATTCCAAAATTTAACATAGCCTTTATTTATGCCCCATTGAGCCGTAACGGAGGTGTCTTTATGCGTTACGGCTTCACCGGGCCAAATATCTGTAAAAGGTATAACTCTTTTAACCGAAGGAATAATTTCTTTTTTAGAAAATAAAATATCCGCCCGCTTTCTTGAAAGAGAATAAAGAGTGTTTTGCAAAACCGTGTCATTAAAATTTTCTGTAGTTATAAATGTTTGCCCGTTTATATTTAAAACAACGGCGTTTGAGTTTTGGTAATCTAAAACAAAAACATAATTTTTAGGTTTAAAAGGGTTAATTAAAATAATAAGCAAAAGCAGCAAAGATAAACCGGCCGCTATTATTTTTTGGTGTTTAAAAAAGACCGAGTTATAAATAAAAAATAATATTATAAAAAACAGCGCCGTTGAAGGCACGCTTAGCGCCGGCACCGAAACGGCCGAAAAAGAAAATGAGCTGAAAAAATTAACAAAAAATTTAAAAACAAAAAGAAGCGCGAACGTAATATAATAAACCGCTTTAAATAAAAAAGAAATGTTAAGTAAATACGTAAAATATAATAAAAACCCCGCCCCCATAATTATGCCGGAAAGGGGAACTAAAAAAATATTTGATAGAAGCGCGGTTATTGAAAAACGGTAAAAAACATTGGCGTATATAGGCAGCAAAACAAGCTGTACCGAGGTTGTTATTAAAAAAATTTCTAAAGGGATTTTTATGTATTTGGGCCATTTGGCGGGCAGTTTAAAGGAGTTAACTGAAAGTAAAATGATAAAAGTGGCTAAAAAAGACATTTGAAAACCGACATCTTTTATGCTGCCGGGATTTGTAATTAAAATAATTAAAGCGGCTAAGCAAAGGCCGTGGAACGCGCCGGAATTACGGCCTGTTTTTATACCTATGCCTGTGCAAATAGTCATAAGATATGCGCGAACAAGGGGAGCGTCCGCGCCCGCTAAAATTGTGTAAACGCCCGCGGCCGCCAAAGCCAAAGGAAGCCGCCAGTTATATTTTACGCCCAGTATCACGTAAACGTAATACATTATTAAAGTAACAAAACCGACGTTGCCGCCGGAAGCCACAAGCAGGTGCATGGCGCCGCTGTCGTTAAACGCTTTGTTAAGATCGGCAGGCACTTCGCCCCGCGCGCCTAAAACAATGCCGCCCAAAATAGCCGCGCCGTCACGATCGAAATATTTTTCAAACAGGTTTAAAATGTCTTTTCTGATATTGCATAAAAAGGTAAAAAACAGCGGAGCTTTTTTTATTACTTTAGCATTGTCTGCGTTAAATTGGGTGTGAATGTTTTTGTTGGCAAGATATTGAGCCCAGTTAAAATTGCCTTGTATATTTACGGCAAAAGGAGTGGTGAGGTGTCCTTCCAGCTCTACAACATCAAAAAGATTAACTTCTGTATCAGGAGGCATCTTAGCGTAAATTCTGCTTTTAACATCCTCTCCGTTTAAGGTAAGCACTTTTGCAAAAATATTAACGCCGCCTGATTTTATTTGCGGGTTTTGCGTTACGAGTGCGGTTATTACCGCTTTAGCCGGCGCTTTATGCGCGATGTCGTTGTCACTTATTTTGTTAGGGGTTGTTAAAAGAAACAGAGCGTAAAATATAAGAAATAAAAACAGAGGCCTTTTATAATAATCAACATGCATAAAAACCTCTTAAATTTTTATAGTTTTGTTCTGCCTTTTAAAGAATAGGTTAAAGTCATTTCGTCTAAATAATCCAAATCGCCGCCTAAAGGAACGCCGTAACCTATGCGGGAAACTTTATCAACAAGTCCTCTTAAAGCGTCGGCAATATAAAGGGCGGTGGTTTCTCCTTCAGTGTCAGGGTCGGTAGCTATAATAACCTCTCTCACAGGTGTTTGGGAATTATGTATGCGTTCAATAAGTTCTCTTATTTTTATATTTTCAACGCCACGGCCATCTATGGGTGACAGCGCGCCGTGCAGCACATGATACAGGCCTTTAAATGCGCCTGTTTTTTCAATAGCTTCAATGTCTTGCGGGTCTTCAACTACGCAAATGATATCACGCTCGCGGGAAGAATCCTCACAAATATCGCAAACCCCGTCTTCCGAATAGGCAAAACAAATTGAACAAAGATGAATATTTTCACGAAGAGCGGATAAAGCGTTAATAAACTCGTCAATTTCACTGTCGCTGGTTTTTAAAAAATAAGCGGAAAAGCGCTCCGCCTGTCTGGGGCCTACGCCGGGCAAACGCCTTAAAGCGCGTACAAGACGGTCAAAACTTTTCATTATTTAATGACCTCCCCCGGTATTATGCCCAGGAAACTTTTTACATAATCAGGTATTTCCCTGTCTGTTTTAACGCTTTCAAATTCGGCGGAAAAGTCTTTTTTTACAAAAGGTTCCTCATTGTAAATAACAGGTTTCGCCGGAGCTTCAATTGTTTTTACGGGAGATTGCTGTGTTTTAGGTTTAAAAGGTGATTTAAATGTAGGTTCCGCATTTCCTTCAATCGGGGCAAAAGGGATTCTCTTTTCTTTTACGGAAGCGGGTTTTGCAGGGGCAGGTTTTGTTTCCATCTCCGCTGAGAAAATAAAATTTATTTTTTTAGCAAACAGCTCTTGTGATTTTTCCTCAAGTTCTGCTATTTTTACCTCAAGCGCCGTAGCGTAAAAGGAATTTGCTTTGTTAAAACTTAAAGACCAGGTATCCCCTTCTATTTCATAAGAGCAGTTTTTAAGTGCGTCAAAAATAAAAAAGTTATCTTTAAAACTTAATTTAAATTTTTGGAAATCGGCATTTTCAGGCTGTGCTGTTGTAGATTTTTTTGCGGGCAACGGAATATCCGCTATTTTCGCGTGGACAACTTTAGGCGCTTTTTTGGGAGCTTCCTGTCCTATATTTTCAACAGTTATTTTAGCCGTTACCGGTTTTTGGGTTATTTCAATGTTATTATCTTTTGTTTGGGACGGGTTAAAGCTGTTTAAATTTTTTTTTTCTTCTTCCGTCGGGCTGTTACCGCTTAAAGCGCTTTCAAGTTTTTCCAAGCGTTTTATAAAAGCGTCTAAATCAATGCAGGAATCCATTACCGTAAATATACCAACTTCAGCGGTTATTAAAGGTGAATCGGCGAATTTTGTTTCGTCAATAACTTTATTTATTTTCCTTGTAAGTCCCGCTATATAAGAAGGGGAGGTTTTTTTAGCAAGTTCGGCAGCTCCTGAAAACGGTTCATGTCCGTGGCCTATGGACAAATAAAACAAATCGCCCAAAGCGTTTTTCAAATCACGCAAAAATGAAAGCGGGTCGAACCCTTCCATTTGAATGGTTTCAAAAACGGTGTGCATTTCATTATAATTTTTCTTTAAAACAGCTTTAACTGCGGCCTTTAAAATATCCTCAGGCATAAGGCCAAGCATGTCTATAACAAGTTCCTCCGTTATGCTGCCGTCTGAATAAGCTATAGCTCTGTCTAAAATGGTAAGAGCGTCCCTAAGCGCGCCGCCCGCCTGGGAAGCTATTATTTGAACCGCTTTAGGTTCAATATTAATATTTTCTTTTTGCGCAAGCGCGGTTAAATGGGCGGAGATATCTTCTTGCGTAATCGGTCTGAAACGGAATGTCTGGCAGCGGCTTGAAATAGTGGCCGGCACCTTATGTTTTTCTGTAGTGGCTAAGATAAAAACAACATGCGCCGGCGGTTCTTCAATAGTTTTGAGTAAAGCGTTAAAAGAACTGTCTGAGAGCATGTGCACTTCGTCTAAAATAAAAATTTTAAACCTGTCCCTCGTAGCGGCAAGGGCAACAGTGTCTATAATAGCTTCTCTTATTTTATCAACCTGCGTGTTGGAGGCTGCGTCTAACTCAAGCACGTCCATATCGCTGCCGTTGGCTATTTCTATACACTGCGGGCATTTGCCGCAAGGCGACGCGGCAGGCTTATTGCCGTTGCCGGTGCAGTTTAAAGCTTTAGCGAAAATTCTTGCGGAAGTTGTTTTGCCGCACCCTCTTGGTCCGTAAAAAAGGTAGGCGTGTCCGACGCGTCCTAGTTTAATGGCGTTTGTTAAAGTTTTTGAAATAGTTTCCTGTCCCACAACGTCTTCAAAGGTTTGGGGGCGGTATTTGTTTGATAAGCTTATATATCTGTCTTTTTCTTGTCCGAACATATCCATAATTAAAAAACCTCAAAATTTTATTTGCTTAAATACTCGGTTGTGGCTTTGCGCGCTTTAATAAAGTCCATACTGTATTTGCCGCCGCCCAGTAATAAAGGCGTAAGTAAAGCCGCTATTGAAAGCGTTACAAAAAATAAGGAAAGCCGGTTGACCGTTCCTAAAGTAAAAACGATTCCCAAAATCATATTAAAAATTAACAGGCAAAGCGCTGCTGTTCTTGTGCGAAGCCCTAAAAGAAGAGCCAGCGTAATGGCGATTCCTATCAAACAAACGGCTATTACAATAGCCGGAGTCACGGGAAAGTGGAAAATATTTACCGCGTTTTGCGATATCGTCCTGAAATTTAAAATAACACCCGTAATAAAATATAACTGGGCCGCCGTAATTAAAAGCCTTGATAAAAGCATTGTTACGGAAAAGTGCGTCTCATTAACCACACATTTACAATTTGTTTGTATTTTCATTAGTATACCTTAAAAATTAAGCCCCGCTGATAAAGAGTAAAACAACCTGTGGTCAGAAGAGGACACATCCGTCATTTCCATCTTTCCTGTTACGGATACGTTACTTATCCTTAAAGTTATACCGGCGTTGGCTGAGTCAAAAGTATCTGCGGCGCCTTTACGTTTTGCGTAAACGTAACCGCCTTGTAAATCAAACATAAAAAATGAAAAAACGGCCTGGGTAGACCAAAAATAATCCAAAAAACCGCGGTCTATTATGATAAAGAACGGAATATCCGTCCATGCGTTTTCAACGCTTGGTACTGGGTCTTCGCTGAAATTAACGGCTTTGGAAAAACTTGTGGTGAGCGTAAACGGTTTTAACGTTGCGCCTATACTGCAGTAAACTCTGGTTTCATCCATTTCATACGGGTACAGCGGCACAGTTTGGTCATAGACGCTAAAATAGCCGTCTCTTTGTTCATGCCTTGTATAACTGGTTCCTATCTTAGCGAAAAGGCGTGAAAGCGCCGCGTGGTTGTCATGTATAAAAAAGTATGTAGTATCGCCGGCTACGGAGTAATTCATATATCCGTTAGATCTTGGAACAAAGCCTCCCTCAAGGCCAAAGCCCAGCTTTGAAGGTTGGTATTCAGCGCGCAGGCCGAACCTGCTTACGCTTGGTTCCCCTTCTCTGTCCGAATTTCTGAAATATGAATACATTGGTATAATGGTAAGATTGTCCGCGGCCTGATACCTAAACGAGCCTCTTAAAGCCGTGTATCCGTTTTCCCCTCCTATGGCGGAAACGGATAATTGCGCAAAAGATGCCAAAGGTATTGATAAAAAGATTAAAACTAAAAGTTTTTTCATAATAAATCCCCAAAACACAAAAGAGCGGTATTTATTTATATTACTATTTTTTTAGCTTTAATTGCCGTTATGAAACAATTTTAGAAGTATACGGCTATTCCAGCGTCCCATATATGCGAATAATCAGAAAAATGGTATTGATAGTTTGCTAGAAACGACATGTTTTCATTTATATAGACACCCTGCGTGGCATTTATATAGTGGGTTCTTGAAGGATGCCCGCTTGTACCGTAGTCATAGTTAAAATAAATAAGCGTTTTGGTATTGTCCGTATAACTTATAATCATTTGCACAATGCCGCCCGTACCCACATAATATCCTTTAGGGGAGTTGTTAGCCTCCGCGTCCATTTTTACAAGAAGGGCTATATCTAAAAATTTAGACATGCCGTAGGTCACGCCTATAGAGTTATTAAAAATAAGCCCTTTATATCTGTGAAGAGCGTGGTTGTTTTTATCGGTTGAAAGACTTAAGCTTGACGAAAAAGACATTTTTGCAGGTTTTATATTAATCCGGGGTAAGGCCGAAAGGCTGTAAAGCGTTAAACTTAAGTCAACGTCTTCCTGCTCGAAATAATACCTGCTTTCAAGAGAAAGAAAACTTAAACTTATATTTTCGGCAAAGCCTATATTGCTGTCAATAATTTCATGCGACAATGGGTTAATCCTTAATTTTGTAAATGTGCTCTCACGGTAACTGTTGTAACCGAACGCCGCATCAGTTCTTGTTAAAGGATGCGCTTTAACCGGGGAAATTTGGCGCGGGGGCAGATATCTTTTTTCAAAACCATAATCATTAAAATCAAGGCATTCAAGTTTTTGCTCGTGCTCCCGGGCGGAAATTTGCTTGCCGCGCAATTTCATGTCATTATTTATCTGCAGCGCGGAGAGAATAAAAGGTTTTTGCTTGGGATCAAAGCATTCCAAATCTTCGGGGGTAACGGCAGCTTGTTTTTCAAGCCTTTCCAAATCGGCCTTGCCCTGCTTGTCTAAAGAAGATTTAATTTTGGAATATTCCTCACCCTCGGCCGGATATAATGTTGTTTTTTCTATAATGCCCGCCTCACTGATAGATTGGGTTAAATCCAAGGGGGTTTTTCTTAGAACGGCTTTTGTGTTTAAATCAGGCACAGCTACTCTTAAAGCGGATTCAATAGCGGGCGCGCCGTTAAGCGCGAAAAAGGAATATCTTATTTCTGCGTCTTTAAGTTCCCACATATGCATTATTATTTTTTTAATTTGTTCGGGAGTAAAATCAAGGGAATATTCCCATATGTTTCTATTTTGGTCGGAAACATATTTTTTTGCCGTTTCCGAAAATGGCGTAATTACATAATTACCTGAAAATCCGCTAAATGCGCCTAAAAGCACCGTAAATGGATTATATTTCTTTGTCATTTGGGCGGAAAAAGACAAAGAATCCTGCTCCACTTCCCCCACAGAATGTTTGTTTATTTTAATACCCATTTGGCCGAATAGATCTTCCGTAGTGGCTAAAGACTGGCTTATATAAAAAATTGAGACGGATTGCGGCTTTGTAAAATCAATAAAATTTTGAAATTCGTAACAATTTTGCGACGGAAGCAAATCTTCCGTAATACCCAACTGTTCTTTAATCCACATTGTTCTTAAAGGAAATCTGCATTCTACGCTTTGTTTGTCCGGGTGGGGGAGAAATAGCGCCTCAATAAAAGCGTTTAATTCCTGTTGTGGGTCTTGCATACCGTTTTTGGAAACGAAAAAAGAGGGCGACACTATATCGCTTTTTCCCCGGTTGTAATGCATAAGTATTGACCAATAGGAGTTTTTATGAAGTTGCTTCTCCGCGGCTGATTGTTTAAAGTATTCGGCGTCTTTTAGCTGCGCGTGCGAGATGATGGAAATAAAAAAAAATGATAAAGGCAAAATAAGTTTTAATGAAAGCGTGACTTTCCGCATGGAAAAATCCTTTTAATATAAATTATATGTTTTTCAGCATAGCATATTAGATTGGGCGCGGGCAATATTCCCTACTTTTGAAGGATAAAGATATTTTTTTAATAGAAACCTTAAAAATACGTTAGTACAACAAAAAACCCCCGCCGTTTGGCGGGGGTTTTAAGCTAAATTTATTTCTTTTTCGCTTTTTTTGACGCGGATTTTTTGCTTTCACAGCAACAGCATTCCTGTTTTTTCATCTTAGCTATTTTAGCGTCATCGTTTTGCAGGAATTTTATGTAATTAAAGCCTTTTCTGCTTTTCCATGCTTTCTTGTGGTAGGCATAAGCCGTAATTAAAGGCACGGCCAAGGTACATTCCGCGTATACCATCTGTTCAAGCGCGGTGGAAACTTTGCCCCATGATGAAGCTTCTTTAAGCGTTGAGCCGGAAAGCGCGCCGTCTCTTTCATCGGCGACAGTTACTTGGACGGCATATTTATGCATGGGTGAGTCCTGGCCCAAAATTTCTGCAGCGACCACGGTGTCTTGCACAAAGTTTTTAGGAACGCCGCCCGCGAACATAAGAAGGCCTGTTTCTTTTGCGTTAATTTTGATTTTTGTAAGCTCTAAAAAGTCCTTAGCGCCGTCTAAAGTAACATGGGATGTAGGTCTTTCGGTCTGATGTGCTACAAAGCCGAAACCTGCCGAGCAGTCCGCGAAAGCGGGAACAAATATCGGAACGCCTTTTTTATAAGCCGTGTAGATAATGCTGTCTTTTCCTTTTTTCTTGGCTTCTAACCATTTGCCCATTTCCCAAATAATCTCTCTTGAGGAATAAGGCCTGGGTTCAAGCGTGTTAAGGATTTTGTGAACTGTTTCGTCGCAGACTTTAAGTTCGTCTTCATTGATGTAGGTATCATAAATTCTGTCAATATGAAGATCGCGCAGTAAATTGTCGTCAGCGTTATGTTGGTCGCCTTTATAATGTTTGTAACCGAGGGCTTCAAAAAAGTCCTGGTCAACAATGTTGGCGCCTGTTGAAACAATAGCGTCAATCATGTTGTTTTCCAATAAATCTACAACAATTTTTTTAAGACCTGCTGAAATTAACGAGCCCGCCAAGCACAAAACAACCGCGCAGCCTTTATCGGCTAACATCATGTTGTAGATTTTGCTTGCTCTGGCCAAATCTCTTGAAGAGTACGCCATATTGCTGAAATCTTCAACCATGCTTACAGCCTGGCTGTACTTTTTAATATCGATATGTTTAATTAACTCTTTCGGATTTAAAAAGTCCTTTTGTGTCTTTTTTGCCATTTTTTTCTCCTGTGCTACGCAACTTTACTCTGCCGCTTACTGCTTTCGCCCGCTGTGCTTTCTCTGCGGTTGAGAGGAAACAGAGGCAATTGCGCGCAACAATTAAAAAAAGTGCGTTACTCTTATTAATTTTGTATTGTATAAATTATACGAAATATCGGCTTGTTTTTGTTAATTTTTCGGAGGAAAAAATGTATTCAAATTTGCAGAAAACAGACAAGGCAGTTTTTGACGCGGTTGAAAAGGAACTAGGCCGCCAGCGCACTAAGCTTGAATTAATAGCAAGTGAAAACTTTACATCTTTAAGCGTTATGGAAGCGCAGGGGAGTATTCTTACAAACAAATACGCCGAAGGCTACCCGGGTAAACGTTATTACGGCGGCTGCGAATTTGTAGACATGGTTGAAACTTTAGCGATAGAAAGAGCTAAACAAATTTTCGGCGCGGAGCACGCCAATGTGCAGCCGCATTCGGGCGCGCAGGCAAATATGGCCGCTTATTTGGCTCTTATTAATCCAGGTGACACCGTGCTTGGCTTGAATCTTTCCCACGGCGGGCATTTAACTCACGGGCATCCGATGAACTTTTCAGGCAAATATTTTAAAATCGTTCCCATGAATGTACGTAAAGAGGATGAGCAAATTGATTATGAGGAAGCCGCCAAACTGGCCCTTGAACACAAACCCAAAGTTATTATGGCGGGCGCTTCAAATTATTCAAGAATTTTTGATTGGAAAAAACTGCGCGAAATCGCGGACAGTGTGGACGCATACCTTATTTGTGACGTGGCGCATTACGCAGGGCTTATAGCCGCGGGCGTTTATTCAAACCCCGTGCCTTACGCGGACATTGTTACAACAACAACACATAAAACCCTGCGCGGCCCCAGAGGCGGTTTAATTTTATGTAAAGAAAAACATGCCAAAGCGGTTAACTCATCAGTTTTTCCCGGCCAGCAGGGCGGGCCGCTAATGCATGTTATCGCGGCCAAAGCGGTTTGCTTCGGCGAAGCGTTAAAACCGGAATTTAAAGAATACCAAACCCAAGTTGTTAAAAACGCCAAAGAACTTTCGACCCAATTACAAAAACTGGGGTACCGCATAGTTTCCGGCGGTACGGATTGCCATGTTTTATGTGTTGATTTAACTTCTAAATCAATGACTGGTAAAGCTGCTGAGGAAGCTTTAGATAAAGCGGGCATAACCACAAATAAAAATACCATTCCTTACGATACGCAAAAACCGTTTATTACAAGCGGTGTAAGGCTTGGCACTCCCGCTGTTACAACAAGGGGCATGAAAGAAGCTGAAATGGCGGCTATAGCCTCCTTTATTGACAATGTTTTAAATAACGCGGATAATGAAGCTAAACTTGCGGAAATTTCTAAAGAGGTTACAGCTTTTTTAGGTAAATTCCTGTTATATACAGAATTAAACTAACCAGAGAGAAGACATGAAGGATATTATTGAAAGAGCAAAAAAAATAAAAATGTTAATTACGGACGTTGACGGCGTTTTAACCAAAGGGGAAATAAACCTTTTTGTTAATGAAAAAGGCGAAACGGACGAAGTAAAGCAGTTCGCGGCGGTTGACGGCCTTGCTTTTATGTTTTTGTGGGAATTTAATATGCCAAGCGCTATCCTTACGGGGCGTTCGCATAAAACAACTGTAGCCAGGGCAAAAGATATAAGCGTAAAATATGTTTACCAGGGGTTTTTAAGCAAAACATTTCCTTTTGAGGAAATGCTTGCCAAAGAAAATCTTAAACCTGAGGAAATTGTTTATATAGGGGACGATATTATCGACCTGCCCGTTCTTACAAAAGTAGGGCTCGCGGTATGCCCGTCCGACGGTTTGGATTGTGTTAAAGAATGCTGCCAATATATTACAAAAGCCAAAGGCGGCAAAGGCTGCGTACGTGAAATTGTTGAAATAATTTTAAAAGCGCAGGGTAAATGGGACGGCCTTTTTGAAAGAATTAAAACAGGCACCTGGAAGCGCAAACCCAAAATAGCGCCGCAGGTTTTTACTTCTGACGGTACGCATTAAGGGCGCTTAGCAATAGTTTTAAAAAACTGCTAAAATCAAAAGAGAGCAAAGCACAAACGGACTTTGCTTTCTTTAAATCACTTTATGTGCATTATTACGCGGTAATTCACCCGCTTTTCATTACATTTCTCAGAGAGTTTATAATGGCTAAATTTATTGTATTTGAAGGCCCGGACAGAGGCGGCAAAAGCACGCAGGCAAACCTGCTAAGAAAATATCTTGAGGCTGCGGGCTATAATGTTTTACAAACTAGAGAGCCCGGCGGAACACCGGTGTCCGAAGGAATAAGAAAAATTTTACTTGACCCGGAAAATTCGGTTTCCCCCAGAGCGGAACTTCTTTTGTATGAAGCTTCCCGCGCGCAGCATACTGAAGAAAAGATTTTGCCCGCTTTACAGGAAGATAAAATAGTTATTTGCGAGCGTTACACCATGTCAACCTGCGCTTACCAAGGCTATGGCAGGGGTTTTGATATGGATTTAATTAATACGGTAAACAATATTGCCACGCACGGCTTGCAGCCTGATTTAACTTTTGTTTTTTTAATGTCGGATAAATATTTTACCGAAAGGGGTGAATATTTGTTTTCGGACAGACTTGAGCTTGAAGGCAATGAGTTTAGGGAAAAAATGAGGCAGGGATATAAAGAACTTGTAAAAATTACCCCCAACGCCGTTTTGATAGATGCGGATAACACCGTTGAAGAAATACATGCCAAAGTTTTGGGGCATTTAAAAGAATTTAATATTTTATAAATATGTTTAGAGATATTTTAGGGCAGGAAAAAACAATTAACCAGTTAAAAAAATTTATAGCTTCGGGCCGTATTCCGCAGGCTATGCTTTTTTACGGCCCAAAAGGTACAGGTAAAGCGTTAACGGCAAAAAAATTTGCAATGGCGCTTAACTGCACGGACGAAGCCGCGCGCGCGGAATTTGATTCCTGCGGAACATGTTTGAACTGCAAAAATATTATAGCTAATACGCACCCAGATTTTGTGTGGGGCGATTTTGCGTATCAGGCGGGGCTTACCGGTAAGGAAGTGGAAAAGCAGCAGCATATGAATATTGAAGCTGTGAGGGACATGACTACAAAATCACAGCAAAAAATAATGACGGCCCGCTATAAAGTGCTTGTTTTAGACCACGCCGAAACCATGCTGCCCGACGCCGCCAACGCCCTTTTAAAATTTATTGAAGAGCCCGCCGCAAATACCGTATGGATTTTAAACTGCGCTAAAAAAGATTTAATGTTAAGCACAATAAAGTCACGCTGCCAGGCTGTTCCATTCGCGCCTTTAAAAGCTAAAAATGTTGTTGACATATTAACGTTTTGTGGAATTGACGCTGATTTAGCGGCAAGGGCGGCAAGGTTTTCGGGCGGATCGGCAGGTAAAGCGCGCGAAGTTATAAACGTTTTGGAAAATTTAAACGGGGCGGACGCATCGGCGGAAACTTTTCCTTATGAGGCGGCTGCAACCTTAAGTCGTACTTTGGCGCAGGCCAGGGGAGAGGCTTACGTAATTTTAGATATGGCTGCACAAGGCCTGCATGATATGTGGACCAAAGAAAAAGATGTTCAAATAAAAGAAAAAATTAAACAGACATTAAAACAGCTTTCATACTATAGATACGCTGTTTCAAGAAACGTTTCCCCCTCGCTGGCTTTAGAAACAGCCTTAATGGAAACGGGTGAATTTAATCAGCAATTATTTAATTAGCAAAAGTTAAGGAGAAATATGACAAAGAAGTTTTATATTACCACGCCTATTTATTATGTTAACGCGTATCCGCACATAGGCCACTCTTACACAACGCTGGCTTGCGATATTGTAAGCAGATACAAAAGATCACGCGGCGAAGAAGTACATTTTTTAACCGGCACCGACGAGCACGGTATTAATATAGAAAAAGCGGCTGAAAAGGCGGGTATGTCGCCCAAAGCGTGGTGCGACCAGGTTGTAGATGCGTATAAAGAACTTTGGAAAATTCTTGATATAAAATATGACGATTTTATAAGAACAACGGATAAACGCCACGAAGAAACAGTGCAGCAGATTTTTGAAATACTTATAGCCAAAGGTGATATTTATTTAGGCCATTACAGCGGCATGTACTGCAACTCGTGCGAAGCTTATATGGACGAAACCGAAGCGCCCGAAGGCATTTGCCCCATTCACAAAAAACCTTTAACGGAAGTTAAAGAAGAAACCTATTTCTTTAAACTTTCAAAATACCAAGACGCTTTGCTTAAATTTTATGAAAGCAACCCTTCTTTTTTAAACCCCAAGTTCCGCTCAGCCGAGATAACTAACTTTGTGAAAAGCGGGCTTAAGGACTTGTCCGTAACACGCACAAAAGTAGCCTGGGGCATACCTGTTAAAAGCAACCCCAAACACACAATTTATGTGTGGTTTGACGCGCTTATTAATTACGCCAGCGCGGCGGGACTTGGCTTAAATATTTGTGAAGATAAAGAATTTTTTAAAGAAGAGTTAAAAAAAGTGGGCCTTAACAGTTTTGAGGATGTTTGGCCCGCTGATGTCCATTTGATAGGCAAAGAAATAGCGCGTTTTCACATGGTTATTTGGCCCGCAATGCTTATGGCTTTGGGAATACCCACTCCTAAAAAAGTTTTCGCGCACGGTTGGTGGACTGTTGAAGGGGAAAAAATGTCTAAAACATTAGGCAATATTGTTGACCCTAAAAAAGTAGCCGATGAATACGGTTTAGATCCTTTAAGGTTTTTCCTTTTCAGGGAAGTTCCTTTCGGCGCGGACGGCGATTTCAGTATGGATTCTTTTATAAAAAGATATAATGCCGATTTGGCTAACGACTTGGGCAACCTTCTTTCCCGCACGCTTAACATGGCTGTCAAATACGGCGATTTGCCGGCGGAAGGAGAATATAAAAGTCCGCTTTTAGTAAAAGCGGCTAATGTAGACAAAGCGGTTGAAGAACACATGTCCGAGCTTGCTTTAGATAAAACCTTGGAAGCTGTTTGGAGCCTTATAGGCGATATGAACAGATATATTGACGAAACAAAACCCTGGGCACTTGCCAAGACCGATGAGGCAGCGGCAAAAAACGTTATTATTGATTTAATACATGCTTTAAGAAAAGTGGCGGTGTGGGTAGAACCTTTTATGCCTGCCACAGGCGCGGAAATGAAAAAGCGCCTAGCGCCGGGGCCGGTGCAAAAATACGCTCCGTTATTTCCCAGACTTGAAGTTAAAAAATAATATTTAGTTTAAAACCCCGCCCGCAAGTATTTGCGGGCGGGGTTTTATTTGTTTTTGTAAAGTTTTTCAAAAAATTTCCTACAATAAAGAATATAATTTTATTTAGAAATTATTTTAATAAAAAATCACTGGTAAAATAGATTAAGATTTACAACTTGTGATTAAGGAAATATTTTTATAAAACATATGGTTTTATTTGAATTTACTTTATAATCACAACTATAAGAGTAATTACCGCAACAATCAAAGTTAATAATGATATTGTCGTGTTTCTTTTTTCATAGTTTATTACTCTTTTCTCACGGCGCATTTGATCCCCAATGGTTTCCAGGCCGTTTCCTGTTCCGATATGGTCAAAAAAACTAAAGTTATCTTTCATTTTTCATCTCCTCTCATTAGGCATTTTTTCCATCTTAAATCCTTATATTTTTATTATGGGGGATGGAGTAAAATCTATTTTAAAACTATTTTGTATATTTAGTCAATTTGTAGAATTAAGTGAATTCTTTTAAAGGTTTCCATATTTTAGAAAAGCGGATAAAGTGATGGTTTGTGAGGGAGTGTTATAGGTTAAATAAAAAAGCCTCTCTTAGTGAGAGGCTTTTAAATACAAAAAGCGAAGAAGAAAAACGAATCTTGATATAAAGCTTCAAGATAGCTGGGCGCCCCCATGAAATAAGCGGGCGTTTACGTCGTAGAATTAAAATTGTCTGAAACCCGAAAACACCCTGCTCTTCCTTTATTCTTCCCAAAAGCACTAAAAAAGCTATATTATAACTATGGTAAAAAATGTTAATTATGACAAAATAAATGATTTGAAGGGAGTTAAGATTAAAGATGCCTGCACGCTATTAGCAGGCATGGTTAATACTGCATTGAATAATCACAACCCTGCCCTTGCGCTTAAAGCAATAAGCCTTGCGGAAGAACTATTCAAAAGAAAGCCTATAAGTAGCCTCAAAACCCATTTATACCATGTTGTAGCAAATGCCTGGAGTTGTGTGGCAAAAAACAGTGGAACTCCATGGGATTGGGATAGTGAGGCCTTTGGTAAAGAAATTTTTTATTTAAGAAAAACACTTTTAGAGCCTGCTTTTGAAAAATATCCTCCCAGCTTTAGGGTCATTATTTATACTAACCTGGCAAATTTATTAAATACTTTAGGCCGAACAAACGATGCTATGGAGTATTGGGATAAAGCTATAGCAACCATTCCCAATTTTGGTATGGCTCTTGGTGGTAAAGGTATAGGGCTTATGGATTTAGCAAATACCATGATTTATGATACTGCCAGAGCTGAAATGTATCTATACAGTGAGGATTTACTTAAAAGAGCCATTGCGTCTGATACAGTTGAAGACCACGCCAGGCAACCTTTTCAGAGACGTTTGGAATTCCTTGATGAAATGAAAATTAAGAGGAGCGGACTTAAGAAAACTCACGCAAACAAAGTATATAACGACAGGCAAGAGGCAGATTATAGGTTTTGGTGTAGATACCATGGACTAGTTTTAAACAACTTAAATCTTATTGAATATTACAGAGAAACCAGTGATTCTATTCATATGCCGTCAATGGTTACATATGGAGCGGTTGGTATGCCTAAATACTACCCTTATTTCAATCAGTTAAAACAGGAATTCATTACAGCAAGATATTTATGCTATGAAGGGCAACTTTATGATTATACAACTCATTTTTCTGATAAAGAGGTTTATATTATTGACACATATAGCGGGGAAAGGAATGACTTATGTATAGAAAAAATCAAACTGGCTTTTAAAACTGCATATTCTATATTAGATAAAATTTCTTTTTTTATTAATGATTTTTATGAACTGAAACACACCAAAATGTTTAACTTTAGAAACGTATGGTATAAAGATGCAAAAGAGAAAGAGGGGTTGTTAAAAATATTTGATAAGAGAAAAAATTGGCCCCTGCGAGGATTGTTTTATTTAAGTAAAGACTTTGCATATACAACAAGTGATGTGTATTGTATTGAACCTGATGCCGAGGGATTAAAAAATATCAGAGACCATTTGGAGCATAAGTTTTTAAGAGTAATGATGATTCCCCGTGATGAAGAAACTCCAGTTATATCTGAAACAGACTTGCTTAAAAAAACTATTAAAATATTAAAATTAACTCACTCTGCATTGACCTATCTCTGCCTTGCTGTTGGAATAGAAGAAGCCATGAAGCCGCAAAAAGAATCAGAAAATGGAATCATTATGCCTATTTATATGGAACCCAAGCAGAGATAAAGATTTATTTCGGCGGATTTTCTAAAAGGGGGATGTTGCTACCCTCTGGGAAACTAATAACGCCATCCATAACTTTTGTTGTTTGTTTAATATATTGCGGCGATTAGTGAACATACCTGATAGTATACTAATAGAAAAACCCTTCACTAAAAATGAAGGGTTTAAATGGAGCGGGCGAAGGGAATCGAACCCTCGTCTCAACCTTGGCAAAATTTTGATTGAATTTAATAAAAATAAGATATTATCGTCTTATGTACGACGACGAGTCAAATTTGAAATAGTGAAATCTTACCAAAACCTTCCCATAATGTCTCAGAAACGATGTTTTTAGGTTAGCTCTAAAAGCTTATTTTCAGATAAAGCAATAATTCCATCCATAACTTTAATGGTTTGCTGAATGTATTGGGGGCTAAAATGTGAATATCGCATGGTTAGCTCTATTGTTGCATGGCCTAATATACGCTGTAAATCGGTAATATTGCCATCGTTTTGCATATACAGACTGGCAAATGTATGACGGCAGGTGTGGAAACAGTAGCCTTCAAAGCCAAGTTTCTTTAGCAGTTTATTAAAAGAATATTTTAATGCGGGCACTGTAATGTTAAATACTTTATCTTGTGGATTAGTATGCATGGCTAGTAGTATTGGTCTTAAATCGTTTGCTAATGGGATTTCTCTCGGTTTGCCTGACTTAGACATTGTAATTCTAATAATACCGCCGTAAAAATCTACATCTTTCCAGCGAAGATTAAGGATTTCCATTTTACGACAGCCCGTTAATACTGCAAAAGCAATAATAGGTTTAAGCCTGTTCTCTGCCGTTACTAAAAGGCTTTTGATGTCTTCCTTTGTAAAATATTTGTCTCTGGGTGGATTGTCACGTTGTCGCACTACTCCAATACAAGGATTCTGTCCTTTATATAATTTGAGGTTTAATGCTTTATTAATTATGGCGCGGAATAAAGAAAAGTGGCGGTTTGCAGTTGAAGGAGATGTCCTTTCCCAAGTGTCATTATAAAATTTTTGTATGTCTTCTGTCGTTATATCGGCAACTTTCATATGTCCGAAACGTGAAAGAATTATGTCAAAGGTATATTTAAAAGTTTGTGCGCCTCTAGTTTTTCTGCCGTGAAGAGACCAATATCTCTCTGCTATTTCGGCGAATGTAACATCTTGCTTATCTAAATCAGGGAAAAACTTGCCTTCTTTAATATCTGTTAGTATTTTACGCTCAATGTCTAAGGCAAGCTTTCTGGTTATAGCAACAACTCTTTTATAACGCTTGCTTTTATATCTGTAATCAATACCCCATGTTCCGTTTTCTGTTTCAAAAACGCCCATTTCTGACCTCTATAGCAATATACACTATTATAACATATTGATAACTATTAGTAAATAGCTTTCAATATCTATCATTATCTTTTGTGCTATAATAAATATATGGCAAAAACAACTAAAGAAAGTTCAGAAAATAATAATATAACAGTCAGCTTTGTTCTTAATGAAAAGCTGCTTAAAGCACTCAATGCTCATACTGCAAAAGAAGATAGGAGTGTATCTTGGGTTATTAGGAAGGCGTTAGAGCAATATCTAAGGGTTAAATAAAAACAATAAAATTTAATACCAATATATATACTAATAGTATAAAAAATACATTTAGACGCAGATTTGAAGAGATAGTATAGATGTAAATTGCTACTCCGCAAACCATTTACAAACACCGCAGAATATAAGCTGTTGTTGCACTAATAAAATAAGGCTGTTAAAAGCCGCTCTGTCCGCTCCGCTATAGTATTACTATATATATTGATATTAAATTTTAATGTTCTTCGGCATTTTGCCACATGCTTTTTCTGCTTCTGTTATGAAGCTTTTACCAAACGTTTTTGCCACTGTGTCCTGCGTTTGATTATCCATAGAAGCAATATTTATCAATTTTTCAACAGTTAAATCGGCAAAACATTTACATTTATTTGTATTCGTCTCTTTTTCATTAATAAACTCTGCATTGGCTTCATCTAGACATTCGTGATATAGATGGACTCTCAAATCTTCCACCCTTTCTAAAGCTTCTTTTTCAGATGAAGGGGCATAAGCATAATCTAAGCGAACGATTGGAACAGTTCTACCTCTCTCATCTTTGCTTATATATTTATAAACGCCGTCATATGCAAAGCATTTACCCTTTGGTGCTTTAATCCGTTTGCTATCCCAGAGGTCTTCTCCTCTTTCTTTTAAAACGGCAACAGTCATTCCCATTGCACAATTGTCATAAGATTTTCGTTCACAAACATACGCAAGTCCGCCGTCATTGAAAGTTTGGAAAACTTCCACCTCTTCAAACTCTGAACACTTTTCATTGCGTTCACGCGCCGATTGTGTAGATGCGGTAGCACAACCCAAAAAAATAATAGGCAAGATAAAAATTAATTTCTTCATACGCCCTCCTTTGTTTCGCAAATCTACTTCGCTATACTATTAGTATATATATTGATATTAAATTTTATTGTTTTTGCCTCGTCTTTTGATATTCATAGCTGTCCAATAAAAACTCGCAAAAAATTTGAGATACATTTACTGCTAGCTTCGCATGATGTTTATTAGGTTTATATTGCCTGACATGCCTGTCCCCCATTTTATTGCTTAAGCCACTTAACCCTGATATGATAGACGAAAGCCCTGTTATAATTTGTTTTAAAATATTATCCATATCATCAGTTATTTCTAGTTTAAGGTCTTTTCTTATTGTTTTATATAATTTAAATAAATCCCCATCATACTCGGGCAATTTTATATCTAAGTTTTTTGCAATATAACATAAGATAGCTTCAACCAAAGAACGAGCATTAGTTATCGCTCCATCAAAATCGTTTTTATCCAACTTCTCTTCTGATTTTTTAATTTGCTCTGCAATAAAATCGTGGTCTATGTTTTTAATCTTTTTAATAAGAGGAGGCTTGCTACCTATTTTACGAGCAGCAAAAACTGGTCGCTTGGATATTTCCCGTTCTCTATATATTTCCCAATTATCATTTGCAAGCTGTCTATTAAAAGCTGCCAACAATGGGGCAACATCATTCTCATGCCTAACTACAGGATGCAACATTTCACAAATGAATCTAGTAAATACTTGGTCAGATGTACGCAAAAGATTAAAACGGCTATCGCTCCAAATCCATTCGTCAGGCCAGTCAAAATTATTTATTCTGTGCTGATAAATATCTCCTCCTGCATTTGAAAACCTTCCATCAGTAGAAGGCATTTTTGCAAGAGGATACAATCTTTCTAGAAAGTCAACCTCTTCAAGTTTCCCATGATATGGTTGCGGAGTTAACATGAATTCGTCTATAATCGCACGTCTTGTAATCTCGGTAATTTCGTATGTTTCCATAAAGTCCTCTAACTAAATTATACCTGATATTGATTAGAGGTTAAAACCAAACACCTCAAATAGCCCACTATACTATTAGTATATATATTGATATTAAATTTTATTACTTTTCATTTTTTTTAGAGTTTCGTTGCTGCGCTAGCATAACCGTCTAAATCCTCAATTATATTTTTATACTCAAAATAAAAAGGAGACCATAATTATATGCCACAGTTATTTTACCTCATTGCCTCAACTGCTCAAACTGCAAAAGAAGATTCTTTTGTTACAGCCTGTAAAGTTTTAGCCTGCAAATACCCGTCAATAACAAAGAGCCTAATCTAAGGGGCTGTTAAAAAGGAGAAAAAAGGTTATAATAATATCGGGGAGAAATTATGGGCACAGCATTATTTAGAGACGTTGATATCAGGCAGGCTTTGTATAACAACGACTTAAAGAAATACTCAAATGATGACGATACCCTTATTCTTGACGAGATGGGGGTTATGCAGGGTCTTCATCGTGTAGACATTGCTGTTATAAACGGCAAAATGCATGGATACGAAATCAAAAGTGATGTCGACACCCTAGCCCGTCTACCCTTGCAAGCCGAAGCATATAGCAAAATATTGGACAGAGTTACTTTGGTTGTTGCCAAAAGGCACTTACAAAAGGCAATAGCTCTTGTTCCAACTTGGTGGGAAATCAAAGTCGCTTATCCTAATAAAAAGCACGTCTTATCTATAAAAAAATATAGACCTGGCCTTGTAAATTATAATATTGACGCTTCATCATTAGTCCAACTATTATGGAAGGATGAAGTCGTTTCTTTATTAGAACAATTAGGTTTTGCCCCAAAAGACTTGCGATATCCTAAGGCTACTTTATATAAGATGCTTACCGAAAATATTTCTCTTGCTAAATTAAAGTCGCTGACAAGAACTATATTGAAAAACCGTACAAATTGGAGAGGTCAGATGCAACCTTAGTTAGGTGCTGATTTGTTGCAACCCATATCCAAGTACTTAAATTTCCCGTACCCTTTCCACCTGCGCACTCTTTTATATACTTATCCCCAGCAGAAAACTCCTCACCGCGATACTCGTCTCGCTTTACAAGGTCTTCGCAAAGTTTTTTATACTGCCCGAACCCTTGCGATTTTCTACCCTTAACAGGTGCTCCAGTATAATAATACCATTCAGAATCAAATGTATACCTAACCTTTGCCATAGGAGTAAAGGTTCGCATATCCAAGTTTGGAGCGGCGTGCTTTGGTGTGCCTATGGCGTAGTCAGAAAAAGCAGGTAGACGGAAAGAGTTTCTAAACTTACTTACGCAATATTTATAGAATAACCACTCTGCCCTTTTATAAAGATTGATGTCCTGGTTGCTTTCTGCCATAGAGCTGCCTGCGACCGTAAAGGAACGCCAAAAATTTATATCGGGTATTTTATGAAAGAATCCCTGCATAGTTTCAAAAGTGGACTCTTCATTAACCACAATAGAAACCTTTTCAAAATCAATAACCAGGTCAATATCTGGCTTCCCTAAGCCGAGTGATTTGCAGACCCTTGTTATGTTCGCCTCAATTTCTGATTGGCTTGCAAAATTATTTGTCTTAATACGGAGAACAGCACCCCTTTTGTCTGTTTTTATTACTGCTGTGTATGCGGCCAAGGCTCCTGCAGTTTCGTCCAGCTTTACTACAGGGGTTACTGTGCACCCGCCAACTCTATACATTTCAAATATCTTTAATATATATTCTGGTTTGTCCGTAGTTAATCCGATAGGGTCAATGTCAATTAACGCCTCTCTGCCCCATTTTGTTTTTAAACGAGAGGCAAGGTCAGATATATGCTCGTTAATATTCCTTGCGGTTTTTGTTTCATAGTCATAACCCGGAGGCGTAATTTCGATTAAAGGGATGATTCTATCTTTAATTCGTTCGTCCAATTTTAAAAGGGCTTGATATTCGCCCTGCTTCCATTTAAGTATGGGAACATATGTTGTGCTATTTATCATATTAACTCTTCCTTGGTGGTAAAAATACGATTTTTTGATACCTTATATTGTTAGTATAGGTTAAAAATATTAAAAAGTCAAGGGGTAAAATAAAAAATAAAATAAAAAATGTCTAAAATGGTGTGGTCAAATAATTAAAAAGCAATAAAATGTCGTAAATGTACATATAAAATTTGTTTTTTATTATATTTTGGTCAAAAATGATGGTTTTCATTGCCACTAATCCTTAAAATTATATTATTCCTCCTTATAATCCCTTGTTTTAATTTATTTGTTGCCTGCCGTATAAATTACTATCAATACGCGCAAACCCCTTATAAAAAGATATTAAAGATGTTTTGCAAATATATATTTTTTAAATAAATAAGCACGACACCAAACGAACTCATTTTTACTTTAGCCACAATAAACCACCATCAGTAAAACCAGAAAATTTAAAAAATTCTGAAAGTGCAGCTTGCAATATACAGCAGCCATTTTCTACCAATACCAGAGAAAGAACAGAAAGAATGAAAAGCGCTTTGTCGTCTTAATAACCATTTACACGTCCTCATGTCTGATATATAATTAATCAAAATTGAGAGGAGATTATGACGATAGAAACAATTAACCCCGTTCTTGCAAAACAATTAAGGCGTGGCTTTAAAGTATTTCCTGTGTGGTATCCAAAAGAAAAGAAATGCGCATGCTTTAACGCAAGCTGCAATTGCCCTGCCAAACACCCGATGTTTAAAGGCGGACACAAAATAGCCTCCTCCAACATCAGCCAAATAAAAAATTGGACAACGTCAATAAAAGAAAGCTGCAACTGGGCCGTAGCCACAGGCAAGCCGAGCAATATTGTAGTGGTTGATATTGATTTTAGAAAAGACGGCGACAAATCTATTGCCCCATATAACCTGCCCTCTACCTACACAGTATCAACAGGCAATGGCTTTCACTATTATTTTAAGTTGCCGATGCAATACCAATATCTTGCCTCAAAAATAAACTTACTTCAAGGCGTAGATTTTAAGGCAAACGGCGGTTATGTAATAATACCGCCATCTATCCACATCAGCGGAGCCGCTTATAAAATGCATAATGATATAACCATAGCCGACATACCTGCAAACCTCTTAGAAGTGATTTTAAGGCAAGTAAAGAATAATATTTTTAGAGAGGGTGAGCGTAACAGTCAGCTTTTTAGGATTGGCGTTGGTTTTGCTTATAACCGCTCTAAAGAAAAGAGCAGACTCACCAAATACCTCAGCGTGGTTAATGAGGATAGATGCTACCCACCATTAGCCTTTGAAGAAGTGAGAACCTTAGCAAATAATATAATTAAAACAATTTGTAGAAGAACAACAGCTCTGTAATATTTAAATATAGCAGGTTCTCTCCATCAAAACAAACACCCCGCATTAAAAAAATACGAAGTGTTTGTTAAGGTCACCTTGTTTCTTCTTAGTTTAAGGTTTTAAAGGTAAGATGAAACTTTGTCCGCCTCTTTTTTTAATACCTCTCCATCTTTTTGAATTCCTGACAATCTTTTCTCTTCTTCAATTCTTTTGCTTGAATATTCTATCATGACGGAGTCTCTTACAAAGCTTTCATCATAAGAAAAGTTTTGCACATCCCTGCTTGTATTATCCCACGCAGACCAAGTAATATTCGTGTTGGCATCTTCCCAAACAATAGTTACAACAGGTATCTCAAGAGTATGTAAATATGAGCGTGTCATATTGCTTTGTGGAGTGCCTTCTCCAAACTTTGACACCAGACCAAGCAATAAACCCTTATATTCTTTTTCAGTTTCTATTTTTGGCGACAATCTTGCTAAATATAATTTCCCATTAAAGAACACAGCGTCTAATTCTTTTCTGTTGCCTAGATTAAATGTTATCCAGTTGGAGCCCTCCTCTTTAACCCTATATCCGAGCACCTTTTTGACTTCAGATTTTGACATCCCCCATTTAGCGTCTTGATAGCCACCGCCAAGTTTATTTTCTTTTTGATTTTTTAAAATATCAGCTTTTATGGTTGCTAGTTTTTTCTTTGTATTCACCGAAATTGAACCAGAAGATACAATTTCCAAGTTTCTCAATGCATTATCATAATTACCAACTTCATTAAAAGCTTCTACCTCTGAAATATTTTTATTGATTTCTTTTTGCTTGTTTTCGACACTCTCCAAGCTATCTTTAATTTGTGGCAAAAGAGCGGATTCGGGAAAAGTATAAATAAATTTTTTATATTCTATACCCGCTTGCTCATATTCAAAAGCTTTTTCTAAATTAGTTGCTTTTTTATATAAACTTTCTTCCTTATTACCACAGGCACATAAACAAACGGCTAAGCATATTAAGGGTATTATAATTTTTTTCATTTTTTATTCTCCGTTAACTTAATTTTTATTAATCCAGTAGGATATGATTTTTATCACAACCATTAATGCAGAAATAAATCCGCCTAAAATACCTATGGTAAGCGAAATAACACAATAAATACTGAACCCCATCCCTCTACTTATCGTTCCGGTTGCCAAAGGCCCCGCACTTGCATATACCCCTCTGTTATGACTGACTATCGCGTTATCTATAAATAACGCTATGCCGAATATCACAAGGCAGATTATTAAGGAAAGGAGCCAAAAAAGTATTTTCTTTTTCCTCGCCCTGTTTCCTGCTGAATTAACTTTTTGGACTTCTGCTTTGCTGCTGTATCCGCAATGCGGACAGCTTACCGCTACATCTGAATGTTCTTTGGCGCATTCGTTACATTTTATTAATGCCATAATTACCTCGCTTTTTTATTTGATTAGTCTACTTTTAATCCGCGCCCAATTTACCAATAAAAAAGGCGGCGAACTATGCTATGAGTCTTATCACATTCCCATAGATAACCGCCGCCCTCGGCACATCACTAGGATATGCCGATAAAGCGAGCGATTATTCTTGGAGTGATAAGAAAACCTAAAACGTCTAGGCTAATCCGTACCCTTTCGGCACGGGTCCAAAAACAATCTAATGCAACATAAATTTTAGTACGTCTAGATATATTTTATAATTTTTCTCGTGAATTTGTACCATAACTGCCCATTATCATATTAAAAAAACTTTTGTTTTGTTGCGGCAAAAAAGTATCCCCCACAACTAATTCAGCCTACTTACTGCACTCGCGTTTCAAAAAACCGCAATCACTCCTTCACTATCCATATAGTATTACTATATATATTGATATAAAAATTTGTTGTTTTTTAGAAAAAAGACAATAAAAAACGATTGTCATGCCAATATCCTGAAATCCCTACTACCCCTTGCATTCAACCAATGTGCGGGGCTCTTTTGTTTCTAAATCCGTTTTCCGCACCCAATTACTGTTTTTAAGGGACTTTCTGCCTGTCGCGGTAAATATATACCCCTTATATATAAAAAGGCCCCGAAAGAGAGCCAAAAGCATAAAAAACAGCCTAAAATTCAGTATTTTGCCAATTTTCCTGACTTCATCATTTATATGGGATATGTGGTAATGAGTTCCCACACATAAAAAATGATGAAAAGGAGAAAGTAGAAATGAAGAATGAAGAGAATGAAATAATAAAAGAATTCCCCGTCTTTTTAGAAGACGTTGTCGTTAAAGAGTTAAGTGCAGAGGCTCTCGCTGAACTTGCCAAAAAGAGTGTTTGCGTGGATAGTATTAAAATCTTAATACCTAAAGTTCTTGCTGACAAGTCTTTCACTTCGCGCGGCTGCTTATCTAAAACGTATGCAGCGGACAGGAAACAAGGCATTTTTAAGCCTGTGATTTATGCAGGGGACTGGTACTTTATTTATGAGGCTTCTTTGCCTAAATGCTACAAGGGAACCAATCTATACGAAATCACAGAAGCAGACAAAGAGAAAATCCTCAAAAAAATAGAAGAAGATTTTTTGGCCATTAAGATTAAACTACACAAAAGGTGGTCTCTTGACAGTACAATTTTAAGAATTGACTATGCCAAAAATGTACTGCTACCGCATAATGTAACCGTCGCCAACATTCTTAATTATTTGCAAAATGCTGAAGTTAAATATAGGCGGGAGATTGGAAATGTCCGTTATAATGGTGGTGGTGAAGGTCTTGCAAGTGCCAATAACAGCCGTATGCTGTGCCTTTATAATAAAATTGATGACATTCTAAAAGAATGCCGTAATAATAAAAGACCGATACCCGACTATATTACAGCCCTGATTGAAAGAAAAATTGCACTTATGCGTATAGAGGTAAGGCTGACTAAAACACAGAGTATTCGTGGCGAATTTGCGAAAATAGGTGTCAAAAACCCTACAATACATGATGTTTTCAACGCTGATTTTGCAAAGGAACTGTTAAACCGTGAATTTAATAATTTGGTAAATGCTGTGCCAAAACAATATGCGGATAAAGATTACTCTGACACTCAACTTTTGCATGAGATAGCTGCGGCAAGTCCCAAAAAATCCTTGTCACATATTTTAAATTCCTTTGCGCTTTCAATACTTGAGCGAGATATGAAACGCCCCGAAATAAAACGTTTGCTCCGCAAGCTTGCCGATGCAAATAAAGTGCGCTATATTTTAAAAAGTGTAGACAGGCACAAGTCTAATATTGCGGCTGAACCTATCAGTAAAGCTGTTGAGCATATACGTGAAACGCTTGCTGCATGGCAACCGCTTAACTTAGTGTCTGATATAGATACAGATAAGTAGTCTCATTAGTACGGGGCTGTGAATTGTTTACAGCTCCGATATATTTATATTTAAAACAGGCTCTTACAGCTGAGGAGATAAAAAAATGAATGCACTAATCTTATATAAAACAGCCCTGGGTGACAATAATGTCATAGCTGCCAATAAAGAAGTACAAGAGGCGTTAAAATACGCTGCTAATATAAATATGACAGTAGTTGGACAAGTTGAGATTACAGATGAAAATAAAGCTGCCTTGCTGTATGATGTGGCTTGCATGACATCTCTGGCTAAAAATTTGCCAAATGCCATCTTGGTTTACGATTTGTCATATTTACAGATGGATGGACATGAAGAAATATTTCTACCCATAGTAGAAGCAGGATTTCTTGAAATACACATAACAAAGCATTGGATAGGGATGACTGCAAGCCTTCCATCAAAATTGGTAGAGAGCGGAGGTTTCTCAAAGTTTAAAAACCAGTCTTTTTGGACAGAAGTAGATAAAAGTTTGGGAAAAATATAACATCTACGCTGGAAATATGAGTGATAGAACCGGCTGTTATTACCTTGCAGCCGGTTTTACAAAGATATAACCTTACCAAAACCTTCCCAAACCTTACCTCATTTACACAAACCCAAGAAACACCAGATTTTTGCGGGCGTGGTTCAATGGGAGAATGCAGACACTTAAACTTACGTCGTATAAATGCAAAAAAGGCTTCCTTTCCAGGAAGCCTTTTAAACTTAGCGGGCGAAGGGAATCGAACCCTCGTCTCAACCTTGGCAAGGTTATGTTCTACCATTGAACCACGCCCGCGGAAATCTTTTTAATCACTACCCAAATATTATAACAAATTTTATTTTAAAATTGTAGAGGCTATATCTTTCGTGTTACGGTTTGCCTTCACAGCGTTTACAATTCCGGGGTTCTTTTTTAAGGCTGAAAGAGTAGGGCTTTTGTTAATAAGCTGCGCGCTGCTTTTAGGGTTTTTAATAAAATACTGCGCGGCAGGAGCGCGTAAAACCGAATCCATTATTCTGCTGGCGCCGATAGTTTCAACTATCTTCTGGTTGCCTAAAGCGGCTTTTACGGCGGCGTAATTAAAAAATTTACTTAATTCTTCTTCGGACTGGGCTATACGGTACAACTCTTTAGGGTCACTTATTATTTTGGCAACGTCTTTCCTGTCCATAAAAGAATCATTAACAATTTTATTGTTAAAAACATATTTAACAAGCATAGGGTCGTCTAAATTAGAATGCACGGTATTTAAAAGGCCCCAGGGAGCTTCGCCCAAAATTTTAAAATCCTTGTCTGAGAATGTTTTTATGTTATATCTTGCCGGCGTAACAATGGAAGCGCCTACGTTTTCATAAGCTACGCTGCGGCTTCCTTCAAGAACAATTTCGCTTGAAAAAAGGTTTCTTCTGGAATCTACCACAACAACGTCGGATTTAAGATCTTCTATTATTTTAGGGTCAAGGGCGCCGTCGATATTCCTGGCTTTTTTGACATAGTAAGCCATAGGCAACATTAACAGCACAGCCACGAAAAGCGCCGCCATGGAAAGGATTACCTTTTTTTGCATTTCATCATTCATGTTTATATTTTAACAAATTGCTATCATGTTTTTATGAAATCATATACAGAGTATTTAATAATTAACACGGAAAAACGGTACCAAATTATAAATATAACAGAGCAGACTGAGCTGGCCCTTAAAAAAAGCGGTATAAAAGAAGGTTTGTGTTTGATAAACTCCATGCACATAACTTCAAGCGTTTTTATTAACGATAATGAGCTGGGCCTACACAGAGATTTCATTAAATGGGTGGAAAAGCTTGCCCCTTATGATATCAACGGTTACGACCATAATCTTACCGGGGAAGATAACGGCGACGCGCATTTAAAACGCACCATTATGGGCCGGGAAGTTGTTATCGCCGTTACAAACGGTCGTTTTGATTTCGGGCCTTGGGAAGAAGTCTTTTACGGTGAATTTGACGGACAAAGGAACAAAAAAGTTTTAATAAAAATTATAGGAGAGTAAGATGCACGCTATTAAAGTAAAAATTTATTATCACGATACGGACTGCGGTAATGTTGTTTATTACGCCAATTATTTAAAATATTTTGAAATGGCCCGTACGGAATATATAGCCAGTAAAGGGTTTGATTTAAAAAATCTTATGGAAAAAGGGATATTTTTTGTTGTAGCCAGGCAGGAAGTTGAATATAAATATCCCGCGCTTTACCAGGACGAACTTAGCGTTGAAACAAAACTTTTGGAAATATCGCCCATAAAAATAGTTTTTGAAAATATTATCACAAACCAAAACGGCAAAATTACAACCAAGGGCAAAACAACTTTAGTTTGCGTAAACAAGATGGGCGTTCCCACTTATATGCCGAAAGAAGTTTCGGACGCGCTTGGCGCCTGATATAAGAAATCTTTTAATACATAAAATTTAAATCCCCGTAATTGCGCGGGGATTTTTTAATACAACAAACCTAATAATTGATAAAATTTAATATATGAACGTACATATAATAATGTGGATTGCATTTTGGGTAATCGTGGCGGTTGCCCTTTTTATTGATCTTGCCATAATGAACAAACATCATGGTAAGGTTACCATTAAAGAAGCTCTTACAATGGTGTCTTGCTGGGTAGGACTGGCGCTTTTATTTGGGTTAGCCATATTCCTGACTTTGGGCTCGGCTAAAGGCGTTGAGTATCTTACGGGATATGTTGTTGAATACTCGTTATCAATAGATAATATGTTTGTGTTTATTATGATTTTTACTTATTTCGCTATCCCGGCTGAAAACCAGCCCACCGTCTTATTATGGGGTATTTTAGGCGCCGTGGTTATGAGGTTTATTTTTATTTTCGCCGGCGTAAAATTAATTACTTCATTTTGGTGGATGATGCTTATCTTCGGCGGCATTTTAATTTTTACTGCTGTTAAAATGGTTGCCAAAGGGGAGGAAGATTTTGACCCCGGCCAAAACATAGCTTATAAAATGCTTAAAAAAATAATGCCGCTTAAGGATGATTACCACGGCAACAACTTTTTTGTAAGAGATGCGGGCAAACTTTTCGCAACGCCGCTTTTCGCAGCGGTAGTGGTTGTCGAAATGTCGGACCTGGTTTTCGCTATCGACTCTATACCGGCGGTTTTATCAATAACGCAAGACACTTTTATCGTTTATACTTCTAATATTTTTGCTATTATCGGGCTTCGTTCTTTATACTTTCTGCTTTCCGGAATGGCGGGCAAATTCCCGTATCTTAAATACGGTATAGCGGTTATACTTGCTTTTGTAGGCGCTAAAATGATAGCGGCGCATTGGTTTCATGTCCCCACATTATTATCTTTAGGCGTTATAGTTTCTGTGCTGGCGTTTTCTATCGGTGCAAATTATATTTGGAAACCACAGGAAAAATAATATTTTCCATGGCGGCTTTATGAAAAAAGGATTTACGTTAATAGAATTATTGGTAGTTGTTTTAATAATAGGTATACTGGCAGCCATAGCTTTGCCGCAGTATAATAAATCTGTAGAAAAAAGTCGCGCGGCGGAAGCGCTGCTTAATGTAAAAGCTTTAAGAAACGCGGCCGAGGTTTTCCTTTTAGAAACAGGTTCCTGGCCCACAAACTTAGATGAACTTTCTATTGAGATTATTTCCGAAACGCGGGATTTTGTATATTCGGTAGGGATTAACGGCATACTCGCCGTAAAAAAGGGGGCGGCAAACCCTAGCAGGTTTGAGTTTGTTCGCTCTACTTACAACTCAGGCTCAGGTCTTGCGAACAAATTTACTTGTGTATCTTTTTTGGGCAAATATGATGATATTTGCAAAACTTTGGGAGGGCAATTCCATGATCAAGGAACTGACTCTAGCGGAATGCCGTTCAAAAGGTATATATTATAAAGGAAACTGTTGCCGGGATTTTGTTTGCGAAAAATTTTGGATATGCATATAGGAATATTTATTCTCCAATGTTTAGAGAACCTCTTAAAGATTTTTTTTAAAGAAACTATGGGCGAGATTTTTACTCCCTTTAATTCACCAACGGACTTAAATAGATATAACAAAACAAAAAACTCCGTGTGAAAAACACGGAGTTTTTTTATATACTAAAAGAACCAAATTGTTTTTTAGAGTCTTTAAATTAGTGCTAAAATATTGTTTGCGCAAAAAAACAAGCAAAGCAAATAAGGATTTTCTCAGACGTTAAAAATAAAAAGAGTTGCAAAAGTAAAAAACTTTTGTTATACTTTATAGGTACTTTAAAACAGCTTATTGCTGAACTAGTATTAACTAAAAAATAAACCTTTTCAAATTGCCTCTGCAACAAAAGTTGCAAGCAGTTAAGAAAGTAAAAGAAAAGGCTTGACATTTTTTTCTGCTCTTTTATATAATATATAAGTACCAAGCAAAACACTTGATCTTTTTAAAATAAAAAAATTGTATATATCTTATATATACTTAAGCCCGGCCAAATTAATATGAGCTTATGAGGCTAAGAAAAATAAGGTTGACAAATTAAATTAGTTTTGTTATAATATATAGGTGCTTGAAAAAGACGGATTGAAAACAGATTTTTAAATTTACAAAAAAAGAAGTTGTTTTAACTCTAAAATAAAAAGCAGTTGACAAACTCAAAGTTTTTTTGTTATAATATTTAAAAGCAATAAATAAAGAAGTTAAATTTTGAAAAGCGTTGTAAAAAGTAAAACCCTTTTGAATATAATCAAAAGGAAATGAAAAATAACGCTTGACAAGCTTTAAAACTTTTGTTACAATATTCTTATAGTTCAATAGCAACTAATAAGAAGTAAAGTAAAATTTCCTTGGCTTCCTCTAAAGAGGAGGATAGCGGAGAGGAAATTTCGCTCTCTGAAAATTTGATGCAATGTGCGAATGGGCAACTTGAAACAGACTAATACATCAGTATTAGACAATATCAAGTTTCTCAAACGAAACAAAGTAATAACGAAGTAGAACATACAAGAGCTTATATATAATTACCTTATATATAGGTCCAATGTTAATTCAATAGTATAGAGTCAAAAGTCAAACAAGCTAACTGTAACGATTGGTAATCTTTAAGCAGCCTTGCTGTTTAAGGGTTATTAATTTTGCGGAGAGTTTGATCCTGGCTCAGAGTTAACGCTGGCATCGTGCATAACACATGCAAGTCGAACGGGAATTTTTTGTGTAGCAATACATGAAAAATTCTAGTGGCAGACGGGTGAGTAATACATAAGGAATCTACCTTGAAGTGGGGAACAACTAGTCGAAAGATTAGCTAATACTCCATAATATCACTTAGTGGCATCACTTAGTGATTAAAGATTTATCGCTTCAAGACGATCTTATGGTCTATCAGCTAGTTGGTAGGGTAATGGCCTACCAAGGCGACGACGGATAGCCGGCCTGAAAGGGCGACCGGCCACAGGGGCACTGAGACACGGGCCCCACTCCTACGGGAGGCAGCAGTGGGGAATTTTGGACAATGGACGCAAGTCTGATCCAGCAACGATGCGTGGAGGATGAAGGTTTTCGGATTGTAAACTCCTTTTGCAGGGGAAGAAAAAAATGACGGTACTCTGCGAATAAGCCACGGCTAACTACGTGCCAGCAGCCGCGGTAAGACGTAGGTGGCAAGCGTTACTCGGAATTACTAGGCGTAAAGCGCGCGTAGGCGGATTGTTAAGTCTGTTGTGTAATCTCTGGGCCCAACCCAGAAACTGCAATTGAAACTGGCGATCTTGAGTGAGGCAGAGGAAATCGGAATTCCAAGTGTAGCAGTGAAATGCGTAGATATTTGGAGGAACACCGGTGGCGAAGGCGGATTTCTGGGCCTTTACTGACGCTGAAGTGCGAAAGCTAGGGGAGCAAACGGGATTAGATACCCCGGTAGTCCTAGCCGTAAACGATGATAACTAGGTGTGGGAGGTATCGACCCCTTCCGTGCCGACGCTAACGCATTAAGTTATCCGCCTGGGGAGTACGGCCGCAAGGTTAAAACTCAAAGGAATTGACGGGGACCCGCACAAGAGGTGGATTATGTGGTTTAATTCGACGCTACGCGAAAAACCTTACCTGGGCTCGAACGACTGGTAGTAACATTTATGAAAGTAGATGTGATTCGCAAGAAAGCCAGCCGAGGTGCTGCATGGTTGTCGTCAGCTCGTGTCGTGAGATGTTGGGTTAAGTCCCGCAACGAGCGCAACCCCTATTCTGTGTTGCCTAGCAATAGGATCTCTCAGAAGACTGCCGCGGATAACGTGGAGGAAGGTGGGGATGACGTCAAATCATCATGGCCTTTATGTCCAGGGCTACACACGTAATACAATGGCATAGACAGAGGGCAGCAATATCGCGAGATGGAGCCAATCCCTAAACTATGCCCCAGTTCAGATTGCAGGCTGCAATTCGCCTGCATGAAGCCGGAATCTCTAGTAATCGCAGATCAGCACGCTGCGGTGAATACGTTCCCGGGTCTTGTACACACCGCCCGTCACACCACGAAAGTTAATTGCAACAGAAGTGCTCAGGTCGTCTGGGCCCTAAGTTGTGATTAGTAATTGGGGTGAAGTCGTAACAAGGTAGCCGTACCGGAAGGTGCGGCTGGATCACCTCCTTTATTCTTTTTTTATAGCAATATAAAATTAAGAATAGGTCGGTAACTTGATGGTGGAGTGCTTAGAGCACTATTTGTTTCAGGTTGGCCACTCGCACATTAAATATGACAACGATTATCTAGAAATGTTAGTTTCTATGATGGAATCTAACCTTAAATTCTAAGCATGGGCTCGTAGCTCAGCTGGTTAGAGCGCACGCTTGATAAGCGTGAGGTCGGTGGTTCGATCCCACCCGGGCCCATTTTATGTTTTTTATTAAGGGGCTGTAGCTCAGCTGGGAGAGCGCCTGCTTTGCAAGCAGGAGGTCGTCGGTTCGATCCCGATCAGCTCCAATAATGTCATAGTGCAAATGTTGCGTCAAATTTGTAGTTCTTTGAAAATTAGATATAACTTATAATTAATCTTTTCCGGTAAATCTCCACTAGTACGGTGAAAGCTTTTAGGAGCGAGTAGGCGTCGGCAGTGCGGAAAAAGATATTATACTTTTAGAAAACCAAGCGTCTGTATATTTCCCGCGCAGGGAAATACACAGCACTTACACAATTAATAGTTAAACAAATTAGTAAAACGAAAATAATCATATAGATTGTTATCTAGCAAAAACTCAAAGACCAAAATTTTGTTCGATCTTAAAGGTCGGATTAAAGAATATGGTCAAGCTACAAAGGTGTATGGTGAATGCCTTGGTGCCAGAAGTCGATGAAAGACGTGATAAGCTGCGATAAGCCTCGGGTAGGAGCAAATATCCTATAATCCGGGGATTTCTGAATCGGGGAACCGTTATGGGTGTGAGCCCATAAATCATAACTTGAATACAGGAGCTTCGGCTCTTGAGATAGGGTTATAGAAGACAACCCAGGGAAGTGAAACATCTCAGTACCTGGAGGAAAAGAAATCAAAGAGATTCCGTAAGTAGTGGCGAGCGAAAGCGGAAATAGTCCAAACCGTCTCCCGCACTGTATCCATTAAGGTGGCTACAGTGCGTGGGGCGGGGTTGTAGGGCTTGTTCGTGTTAGACACAAAGAGTTACCAATCTGGAAGTTAGCTGAACGGTCTGGAAAGTCCGACCATAGAAGGTGATAGTCCTTTAAGCAAAAACTTACCAGACTCTTAACAAGTACCTGAGTACTGCCGGGCACGTGCAATCCGGTAGGAATCTGGGGAGACCACTCTCCAAGACTAAATACTTTCTGGCAACCGATAGTGAACCAGTACCGCGAGGGAAAGGCGAAAAGAACCCCGGGAGGGGAGTGAAATAGAACCTGAAACCGTACATCTACAAGCTGTCGTAGCGCTATGATACACTTCGGTGTATAATGCGCGACGGCGTGCCTGTTGAAGAATGATCCAGCGAGTTAATGTGCCTAGCAAGGTTAAGGGCTGATGAGGTCCGGAGCCGTAGTGAAAGCGAGCCCGAATAGGGCGATTAGTTAGTCATATTAGACCCGAAGCCAAGTGATCTAACCCTGTCCAGGATGAAGTTCTCGTAACAGAGAATGAAGGTCCGGAGTGTTGAACGTTGAAAAGTTCCTACATGAGGTGGGGTTAGGGGTGAAAGGCCAATCGAACTTGGTGATAGCTGGTTCTCCTCGAAATAGCTTTAGGGCTAGCGTTGTAATTTAACCCGCAGGGGTAGAGCACTGGTTGATCTAGGGGGAGCGACCCTCTTTCCGACGTCAGTCAAACTCCGAATACTGCGGCGAATATTACAGCAGTCAGTTCGTGAGGGATAAGCTTCACGAGCAAAAGGGAAACAACCCGGACCGTCAATTTAGGTCCCAAAATATATACTAAGTGGTAAAGGATGTGGATTTACTTAAACAGCTAGGAGGTTGGCTTAGAAGCAGCCATCCTTTGAAGAGTGCGTAATAGCTCACTAGTCGAGTGAATCTGCGCCGAAGATGACTCGGGGCTAAGTATATTACCGAAATTACGGGTTGCAAAAGTCTTCGGACTTTTGTAGCGGTAGAGGAGCGTTATTAACAGCAGTGAAGGCATACCGTAAGGAGTGCTGGAGCGTTAATAAGTGAGAATGCTGGAATGAGTAGCGATAAGGAAGGTGAGAATCCTTCCCGCCGAAAATCTAAGGTTTCCTTGAGCAACGTTCGTCGGCTCAGGGTCAGTCGGGCCTAAGCTCAGGCCGAAAGGCGTAGGCGAAGGACATCAGGTTAATATTCCTGAACTATAATGTGCGCGTCATAACTCAGGGAGGGACGCAGGAAGGTAAGCCATCCTGGTATAGGTATCCAGGTTTAAAGTCGTAGGCATTTTCTGATAGGTAAATCCGTCAGATTGTTAAGTCGAAAACTGAATACGAGCTGTAGCAATACAGCGAAGTGGTCCAACTACACTGCCAAGAAAAACTTCGTGGGGAGTTCACATTATAACCGTACCGTAAACCGACACAGGTGGATGGGGTGAGAATCCTAAGGCGCGCGAGATAACCATCGTCAAGGAACTAGGCAAACTAGCTCCGTAACTTCGGAAGAAGGAGTACCGTAGTAATGATGTAGCAATACATTGTGAATCGGTCGCAGTGAAATGGGCTTCGTGACTGTTTAACAAAAACTTAGGGCTCTGCTGAAATCACAAGATGATGTATAGGGCCTGATGCCTGCCCGGTGCCGGAAGGTCACGGGGATCTGTCAGCCGCAAGGCGAAGCAGTGAACTTAAGCCCCGGTAAACGGCGGCGGTAACTATAACCGTCCTAAGGTAGCGAAATTCCTTGTCGGGTAAGTTCCGACCTGCACGAATGGCATAACAAAGAAGCCGCTGTCTCGACGATGGGCTCGGCGAAATTGTGGTGCAAGTGAAGACGCTTGCTGCGCGCAACAAGACGAAAAGACCCTATGGAGCTTTACTGTAGCTTGTTATTGGATTACGATTCTCGATACGTAGGATAGCTGGGAGACTTTGAAGCAGCCTTTGAGGAGGTTGTGGAGTCAACCGTGAAATACCAGCTTTTGTGGATTGTGATTCTAACCTATACCCGTGAATCCGGGTTGGGGACAGTGGCAGGTGGGCAGTTTGACTGGGGCGGTCGCCTCCTAAAGAGTAACGGAGGCGTTCCAAGATTCCCTCAGCCTGAATAGAAATCAGGCATTGAGCGCAATGGTAGAAGGGAGTTTGACTGTGAGGATGACAATCCGAACAGGTGCGAAAGCAGGACATAGTGATCCGGTGGTACCTCGTGGGAGGGCCATCGCTCAACGGATAAAAGCTACCCTGGGGATAACAGGCTGATCGGGCCCAAGAGTTCACATCGACGGCTCGGTTTGGCACCTCGATGTCGGCTCATCACATCCTCCCGCTGAAGCAGGTGGGAAGGGTTGGACTGTTCGTCCATTAAAGTGGTACGTGAGCTGGGTTCAGTACGTCGTGAGACAGTACGGTCTCTATCTGTTGTGCGCGTAGGAAACTTGAGAGGAGTTGTCCATAGTACGAGAGGGCCTGGATGAACGAACCTCCTGTATATCTGTTGTCCTGCCAAGGGCATAGCAGATTAGCGGTGTTCGGTAGGGATAAACGCTGAAAGCATATAAGCGTGAAACCCGCCTCAAGATAAGGTTTCCCTAGTACATTAAGTACTCATAAGACCCCCGGAAGACTACCGGGTTGATAGGCTGGAGGTGTAAGCACAGTAATGTGTTCAGCTAACCAGTACTAATAGGTCGTGAGGCTTGGCCGTATTCTTTAATCAACACACAATTTTGGCTTTGAGACATTTTCAAAACTAAAGTAAGTGAGCTTGGTTTTTCTAAAAAAAGTTTTAAGTTGCCTATGATGTAGTAGGTAACCCGTGAGAAGGAGCAAACCGCGTAGAGTAATTGCTTGATGAGGCGGTCCTTCTCCACCCCAAATTTAAGTTATGTCTGGTTTTCCTAAGAAATTACGGGGAACCTATTAGACTGATGATAATTCCAACGAGGCCACACCCGTTCCCATTCCGAACACGGCAGTTAAGCTCGTTAGGGTCGATGGTAGTAACACCCAATTCGGTGTTGTCAGAGTAGATCGTCGTCAGTCTTATAGGTTCCCTTTTTTTATAAAAAATATTTGTAAAAATTTTACAAATTTTGATATAAAAAATATCTTAGAAACAGATTTTTAGAATTTATTGGAAGTAATCAATAAAAAAGGTTTTGAAAAAAACCTTAATATAAACACAAGGAAGTATATATACACATGGCACAAGGTAAGATTAAATGGTTTAACGACCAAAAAGGTTACGGTTTTGTAACCCCCGAAGACGGCTCAGCCGATCTTTTTGTTCACTATCAGGAAATTCAAGGCGAAGGTTTTAAAACCTTAGCGGAAGGACAAGCAGTTGAATTTGACGTTGCTAAGTCTGAAAAAGGCCCGAAAGCAACCAATGTTAGAAAAATTTAAATTTTTTTGATATAGAAAAAGCCGCTACTTTTTGTAGCGGCTTTTTTTATTTATAAGAGTACGGCCCCCCTGCGTAAAAGGGGAGTGTTCCTTACTCTTCTGATTTCACAATACCTACGCAGCAGCAAGACGAAGGTGTTGTTGAGTGAAACCGCAAAGCAACTCTTTGAAAAAAACCTCAGGGGTGGACTTGGGAAGTTTCATTAATTCTTTAATGTCTTTTATGTAATACAAATTGCCGATAAGGGACTGTTTTTCGTATTATTTTATCTTTTTGGAATATCAGGAGGTTTGTTTTGGGAGCTGATGAAAAAACATAAAAGAACCTTTATCCTCTTGGTTTATATTTGGGGAAGCGGCTCTAATGCCGCAGAGGGTATTTTTATAATTTAGCAAGTAAAAGCTTGGGATATTTAAAAAATTTGCAATTATTAAGTTTTTTATAAATTAATATTATTTTTTACTTCCAACAAGTTAACACTTTTGCATAAAAAACACCCTCTGGTAAAGCAAAGGGTGTTATATTTAAAATATAAGACTTATTTTATATCTAAAAGTTCTATTTCAAAAACTAAAGTTGAGTTAGCGGGTATTTCACGTAAAGCCCTGCTGCCGTAGGCCGTAGCCGGTGGACAAACAAGTTTTGCTTTGCCGCCTTTACGCATTTGGGCAACGCCCATTGTCCAACAAGGGATGACTTGGTTTAATCCAAATTCCGCAGGTTCCCCTCTTACTACGGAGCTGTCAAAAACTTTGCCGTTAACCAATGTGCCTGTATAATGTACTTTTACCGTGTCGGTTGATATGGGGGATACTCCGCGGCCTTCGGTTATTGTTTGTATCAAAACGCCTCCCGGCAGTTCTTTAACATTTGGCAGTTTTTTAAACGCTTCAATAAATTTTTCTGTTTCGTTCATATTAGCTCCGGTATTTGTATTTGTGTTTACGTCGTTACAAGCTGTAAATAAAACGATAATCGGCAATAAAAAAAATAGTTTTCGCATAGTGTTTACCCCGTATATTTAAAAAATCGCATAAATTAATATAAAAATATTATACTATAAATTAATGTTTTTAAAGAGGAGCCATATATGTCTGAAAATAAATTTTGTCAAAGCTGCGGCATGCCTATGGATAAGGACCCGCAAGGGGGCGGCACCAATTTTGATATGACAAAAAATACCGAATACTGCAGCTATTGCTATAAAGGCGGTAATTTTACTTTCATAGGGGATTTAAAAGAATTCCAAGAAATATGCAAACAGCATATGAAAGACCAGGGCACGCCCGGAATTTTGGCATGGTTTCTTGCAAAGAATATAAAGCGCTTAAAACGCTGGAAAGAGAATAGATAATAAGTCTAAAAAGATGTATACTATGGGTATATTAAAAAAGGGGGTGGCTGATATGGGTTGCGGATGCAATAAAAAAGAAATAAAACATTCACCTAATTGTAAATGTACCCCGCAAAATCATTGCGGTTGCTTTGATGGGAAGCCGTGCAAATGCGGTTAATTTATTAAGCATGACAAAAAAGGGCCTTTAAGGGCCCTTTTTTTGTAATGTATACATATTGAATACCAAAGGAGGATTTACTATGCTATCAACTTTATTTTCTTTTAAAGGTAATTTAGACAGAGGAACTTTTTTTAAATATTCGCTTGTTTTAGTCGTACTAGCGTTTCTTTTTGCATTTTTATTTGGCAGCCGGCTTTCGGGCGCTTTTATGGCTCCGGGCGGCTTTGTAGGGCTTATTTTTTTATGGATGTGGCTTGCTTTGTTTGTTAAAAGAGGGCACACTATTCATGTTTGGTGGGTGTGGACGGTTTTGCTTGCGCTTTTAGTGGCGCCGCTTACGTGGATTATATATTTAGCAGCAGGTAAGAGATAAAAAAAAGCCCTTTTAAAGGGCTTTTTTTTAATAAGGAATTGTATAAATATCCCACCCGGACTGAGAAGGAAGATAAAGGGTTCCATTATAGAACTTTTTACAAAACTGCTTTGTGCTGCCGGCCCCTTCAACGCAATAAATTCTGCCTTGCGAATATATAAAGCCGCCGCCTTTATAGTTACCGCTGTTTCGTACCACAGTAGGTGTTCCGTACCAAACGGGCGAATTAACGGAATCTATAACATAATCAAAAAGGTTGTCTGTAAGAGCGCCGCCCGCCTTGTGGGAAAGGTTGCCGGTTACAGTTCCCGGTACGGCTTTTGTGGGAAGGTCCACATCGAAGTCATCAAATGTAAAAGCGGGAGTTCCGGCAGCTAAAACATATCTTTCCTGCGCGCGGCCTAAGGCTGAAACTAAAATAAAAGCCTGGCTGAACCTGCTTTTTTCAACTGATTTGGTGTATTGCGGCAAAGCTATTGCCGCCAAAATGCCTATAATAAGCACCACTACTAACAATTCTATTAATGTAAAACCTCTTTTCATATTTTACCCCTTTTGATTAAAATATTATACTATAAATCATGATAAAGTCAGAGTTGTTTAATTGGTTCTTAACAGGAGCGGCGGTTTATTTAACGCCTAATATTATATGCCTGTTTTTTTTAAAATACAAAAAGGAATTAAAATTAACTTCGGGTATTTTTGTTTTTTTATTTTCTTTTTTCCAATATGTTATTTTGCTTTTTGGCGTAACTTTAATATACCGCGGCAATTTAAATTATAATTGGTATTTGGTTTTATTTTTTGCCCTTTCTTTAATAAAAAGTTTAATGTATAAAATCTTGTTTGGCGGCGTGATAAAAAACATAATACTTGTGTTTTTGGCGGTGGATTTATGCGCTGCGGCCATAGCTTTTTATTCCGGTGCCTTAACCGCTTTTACCGGGAATTTAATTAACGCCGCTAAAATTAAATAAAAAAATATGAATACTGATTTTACACCTACAAAAGATTATTTTGAGCCTATGCACACGGCCGAGCATATTTTAAACCGTACAATGGTTAACGCTTTTGGCTGCGCTCGAAGTAAAAACGCGCATATAGAAAAATCAAAATCAAAGTGCGATTACTTTCTGCCATCTGCCCCGGCTGCGGAACAAATTGCCGAAATTGAAAAAATAGTAAACAAAATAATAGCTGAAAATTTAGACGTTATCGAAAAATTTATGCCGCGCGCCGAAGTGTCGAAAATAGCAGATATAAGCAAATTGCCCGAAAGCGCCGGGGATATGTTGAGGGTTATTTTTGTGGGGGATTATGATGTTTGCCCATGTATCGGCAAACATGTTAAAAACACAGCCGAAATAGGAAGGTTTAAAATAACAACCTGGGACTATGAAAACGGACGTTTAAGAATAAGATATAAACTTGAAAATTAAGGGACACTAAATGAAAAAAATTATTTTGGCCGCGCTTCTTGCTTTGTTTTCCGCAACCTGTTTTTCGCAAGGTATTACAACGCCTTTTAAAATAGCGTTTTTCGGCAACGGGACGCGGACAGATTCTTTGCCTTATAACGTTAACACAGTTATGGGTTTAGATATTGGTATTTTAGGTACTACAACTCCGCACGTTTTCGGTTTGCAGATAGGCGCTCTTTCGGCGGTGTCTGATGACTTGTGGGGTATACAGGCG
Source organism: Elusimicrobium minutum Pei191 (assembly GCF_000020145.1). NCBI lineage: Bacteria > Pseudomonadati > Elusimicrobiota > Elusimicrobia > Elusimicrobiales > Elusimicrobiaceae > Elusimicrobium > Elusimicrobium minutum. Next base: position 1,527,212 of record NC_010644.1, on the reverse strand, counting down.
GCGGGCTTGGGCGCGAAAGGCGATGTTAAAGGTTTACAAATTTCACCCTGCGTTTCGGGGGATGTCACAGGAGTTTCGGCAGGTCTTTTAAATTTAAATTATACCGTGGGGCTTGATTTGGCGCTCGCTAAAGGTTCAAGCGGAGCTACGGCGGGCGTGCTGGTCAGCGGTTTAAGCTTTAGTGAAAGCGTTACCGGCCTTCATATAGGGCTTGTTAATTTAAATTACGGGGAGATGACCGGCCTTCAAATAGGTATTGTAAATTACGCTAAAACATTAAAAGGCGTGCAAATCGGTGTTGTTAATATAGCCTATAACGGCGTTTTGCCTTTTATGGCGGGGGCTAACTTCAGGTTTTAATTTATGGAAAAAACAATAAAAAAATTCCTACAAAACTGTTCTAATATTGAACTTACAACAATCAATAAACAAGGTTATCCTGAAACGCGCGCGATGCTAAATTTGCGTAATGAAAACATTGCCCCGCATCTTAAAGGAAAGTTTGAGTCGTTTGAAACCATTTATTTTTCAACAAATAAAAGCTCGTCAAAAATAGAGCAGATAGAAAAAAATAAAAATGCGTCCGTTTATTTTTCTTTGCCGCAAAGTTTCCAGGGGCTCCTTCTTACGGGTAATGCATATATTGAAACCGATAAAAACATTAAAGACGCCCTTTGGCATGACAGCTGGAAAATTTATTATAAGGGCGGCAGGGACGGCGGCGATTACGCCGTAATACGTTTTGAAGCGTTTGAATATAAATTTTATAACGGCAATTTTGAGGTTATTAAAGGCGCGTTAAAACAAATAATCCTTTAATATTAATATTTCCCTTAAAAAACTTTTTTAAAAAAGATAAAATATATATATGGAAAAAACAATAATACTGTATTTTACGGGCAGCGGCAACACAAAACATATTGCCGAGGTCCTGCAAGCTAATCTTATTAAAGCAGGCCAGCAGGCCGATTTGGATAAGATTTTAGGGTATGACTACGCTAAGCTCGAAGCATACTCAATGTTTATCTTTTGTTATCCTATTTACGGTTTCGGCATGCCTCCTTCAGTGCAAAAATGGCTGGAAGCCATGCCTCGGTTAAACAATAAAAAGATTTGCATTTTTACCACTTTCGCAAATAAACTGCATGTCGGTTGGGCGCTTTCAAAAGCTAAAAAAATATTGTGGCGCAAAAAATATAATATTATGACGGCTACCACAATTCTTATGCCCAGCAGTTTTACCGTTTATACCCCGCCTACCCCGCCCGAAACGGCTAAAAGGCTTGTTGCCATTGCGGACCGAACAATGGCAAGAATGGCGCAAGATATCGTGGCGGGCAAGTCAAATATGCGTAGCTTTAAAACGCCTTGGTTTTTAAAACTGCACTATAGAATATTATTTAAATTTTTCAGAAAAATTATGATACCGCGCGGCTGGAAGTGGTGGAAAGTGTCCGAAGCGTGTATTTCCTGCGGGTTATGCGCATCTTCCTGTCCGGTAAAAGCGATTACAATGGAAGGCGGCCGCCCGCATTGGCACGAGGGCTGCCAACAATGCGAACTTTGCTTTAATATCTGCCCGTCAAAAGCCATTACCCAGCTTGACGCTTTAAGCCGCTGCAGTAAAAGAGACAGATATGTTTTTGATAAAATGAAAAAGTAGCATAAAAAGCGGCCTAAAAAGCCGCTTTTTTTATGCGCCTGCCAAAACAACGCGAATATGCTATAATTTCCATAGATAAAGGACACTGTTAAAAAGCATTTTTAACGCTTGCTTTTAACGGCCTTAATTTGATAAAATAATAACAGAGAAGTTTATTTTAGTTTTTGGTACTTTGTACAGCAAGGAGTTTTCCGTCGGAAATATTAAAACGGAAAGCATCTTGTGCTGTCGTTTTCTTTTCTGAAAAAATGACAAGAAAATAATAAAGTCGCCAATAAAATAAAGGCAAAAAAGGCCTGTAATTTTACGGGCTTACGCTTAACTTTTTAAGTATAAACTTAAAAAACAGCTTTTTGCCACAAGGTAAAAATGAACCTGACAAAAGAACAAAAAGTAGAAAAGTCACAAAACTTATCTAAAGAAATCAAAGACGCGGGCGTCTTGTTTTTCGTGTCCTACCAGGGCTTGAAATTCGTAGACATGGCCGACCTTAGAAAATCCCTTATTCCCACGGGCGCTAAATTCCGTGTGGAAAGGAATTCTATTGTAGGCCACGCGATAAAACAGGCGGGCATTGAAGGAGCTGACGAAAAGCTTTTCAAAGGACCCACAGCTATAGCATTAGGCGGAGATGTAGCCGCTGTAGCGAAAGAGCTTGTTGATTTCTCAAAGAAGTTTGAGGCTTTAAAGCTCAGATCATGTTTCAGTGACGGCACATGGTACAGCGAAGCGCAAATTAAACAACTTGCTTCCATCGGCAGCAAAGAAGATAATTTGTCCAAGCTTGCCGGCGCGCTTTACAGCGCAGTCGCCCAATCTGCACAGGTCTTGCAAGCTCCTATCAGAGATTTTGCGTACGTGCTTAAAGCCGTTGAAGATTCCAAAAAATAAATTTTGTAATCTTCACGGTTGTTAAGGGCAAAAACTCAAACCCGCCAAAGAGCGGTGGTAGTCCCGAAAGGGATAAATGTACGGGCTTAAGCTCGGCTTAAGCAGAAGGCAGCTACCCGATAAATAAAAAGGAAAAGAAAGAAAATGGCAAAACTTACACAAGAAGAAATACTTGAAGCAATAGCCGGCATGACGGTTTTGGAACTTTCCGAACTCGTTAAAGCCGTAGAAGACAAATTTGGCGTTAAAGCCGCAGCTCCCGCAGTAGCAGTAGCCGCCGCAGCACCTGCAGCAGCAGCCGCCGAAGAAAAAACAGAATTTAACGTTGAGCTCACAAGCGCAGCCGCAGACAAAAAAATCGCTGTAATTAAAGTTGTCCGCGAAATTACAGGCTTAGGTCTTAAAGAAGCAAAAGACTTAGTAGACGGCGCGCCTAAAGTTATAAAAGAAAACGTTGCAAAAGCCGAAGCTGAAGAAATGAAAAAGAAAGTTACTGAAGCCGGCGGCGTTGTTACACTTAAATAATTAAGAGTTAAACGTTGCAAGTTTTACCCGCTCCGCCTTAAACGGCGGAGCGGGAATAAAATCAAAAAAGAAAATCTTCCTTTAAGCACTTGGGTCATAAAATTAAATATTTGAGACCGGTTGTGCAAAACAATTTGGCGTATTACCTTTATCCTTAGCGGGTATAAAGATAATTTGCCAAATGCGTTGAAATACCGACGAGAATAAAACAGAAATGAAACAAACAAACTTTGGTCAAATTTCATCTAAATTGTCCTTGCCCGATTTATTGGATATGCAAAAAGAGTCTTTTGTTGACTTTTTGCAGCTTGACGTTGCCCCGACAAAGAGAGAACTTAAAGGCTTACAAGCCGCGTTTGAAGACGTGTTCCCCATAGAAGCTCCGGACGGCAGCATGAAACTTGAGTTCGTTAAATACGAGCTCGGCGCTCCCAGATATTCCACGCCGCAGCAGGCGGCTTTAAGGGACGGCACTTACAGCGCTCCCATGAAAGCGGTAATGAGGCTTTCAGTTAAAAAAAGAGACGGGAAACTTAAAGAAGCTTCCGAGCAGGATGTTACGCTTTGTGATCTTCCTTTAATGACGGATGCGGGCTGCTTTGTTTTTAACGGCGCTGAACGCGTTGTAGTCAGCCAGTTGCACCGTTCACCCGGTATTATTTTTGAAGAAGACGAAGAAAAGAAACAGTCTACTTTAGGTAAAAAGCTTTATGTCGCGCGCATTATTCCTTACAGAGGCGCGTGGATAGAATTTTCATTTGATATTATGAACGCGTTATGGGTACGCATTGATCGTAAGAAAAAGGTGCTTGCCACCACGTTCTTACGCGCTTGTGGCTTAGAAACAAACGCCCAGATAATACAGGCCTTTTACGACGTTGAGGATGTTGAAGTCAAACCCGCTGAAATTGATAACGTCGTGGGCCGTTACGCAGCTGATGATATCGTTGACCCCGCCACGGGTGAAGTGCTTTGGAATCTTGACGACAAAGCCGCTATGCCTATGGACGACAAAATTTTTAAAGAAATGGTTGAACGCAAAATTAAAAAAGTTAAAATTATTTCCGGCAACCCCAGACAGGACGATCCCGGTATTTTAGCCACATTAGAAAACCGAAAAGACCAAATCAGAACATCAAAAGAAGCCCAAGCCGACATCTATAAAAAGATGAGAGGGCAGGACTTTGTAGTTAAAGAACAGGCCGAAGCATTTTTGGATAATCTTATTTTTGATAATATCAGAAGATATGATTTGAGCTATGTAGGCCGCTATAAAATCAATAAAAAGTTCGCTTCTTTGTTTGACATTGTTGAAAACCTTAAATTTAAAAAATTCACAAAACCTACAGATAAACGCAGAACACTTTCCGCCGAGGATATTATAGTAACAGTTAAATATCTTTTAGCTTTAAACGCCGGCGAAGACGCGCAAAAAATGTACGGTGAAGAAATTATTTTTAAAACCGACGATATTGACCATTTGGGCAATAGACGTGTAAGAGGCATCGGCGAATTGTTGGAAAACCAAATCCGTGTAGGCCTTTCACAAATGGCTAAAACAGCCCGCGACAGAATGAACAAGGAATTAGCCTCTCATACGCCGCGCGCTTTAGTTAACGCCCAGCCCGTTCAGGCTATTATAAAGAAGTTTTTTGGTACATCACAGCTTTCACAGTTTATGGACCAGATTAATCCTTTATCAGAACTTACGCATAAACGCAGACTTTCAGCCTTAGGTCCCGGTGGTTTGAACAGAAAGAGAGCGGGCTTTGAAGTCCGCGACGTTCACCACACGCATTACGGCCGCGTTTGCCCCATTGAAACGCCCGAAGGTCCGAACATCGGTCTTATCACGTCATTAGCGTGCTATTCTAAAGTTAACAAATACGGTCTTATTGAAACCCCGTACAGAAAGGTTAACTCAGGCAAAGTAACGGATAATTTTGAATACTTAACAGCCGACCAGGAAGACGATTTAATGGTAGCGCAGTCAAACACTCCTCTTACGGATAGCGGCAAAATCAATACAGATATGGTTTCTTGCCGTGTAAGAAGCGACTATCCTATAGTTTCTCCTTCAGAGGTCGACTATATGGACGTTTCCCCGTTACAGGTTATCAGCGTTTCAGCGGCTTTAATTCCTTTCCTTGAACATGACGACGCTAACCGCGCTCTCATGGGTTGTAACATGCAACGCCAGGGCGTTCCTTTGTTGTTAACGGAAGCTCCTTTGGTGGGCACAGGTATCGAGCATGAAGTAGCGCGCGATTCCGGCGCCACGATTTCCGCCGCTAAACCCGGCAGAGTTGTTTTTGCCGCGGCCGATAAAATCGCTGTTGAACCTTTAGAAGGCGGCGCTCCGGAGATTTACGACCTTATTAAATACAAACGTTCCAACCAGGATACCTGTATTAACCAAAGACCTTTAGTTAAAGCCGGCGATATTGTTAAAAAAGGCACGGTTTTGGCCGACGGCCCCGCCATGAAAGACGGCTTTTTGGCTTTAGGCAAAAATCTGCTAGTCGGTTTTATGAGCTGGGAAGGTTATAACTATGAAGACGCTATTTTAGTTTCCCATAAGCTCGTTAAGGAAGACGTTTTTACCTCAGTGCATTTGCACGAATTTAGCATAGACGCCAGAAACACAAAACTCGGCGCCGAAGAAATAACAAGAGATATCCCCAATATAGGCGCGGAAGCATTGGCGCATCTTGACGCGGACGGTATTGTTATTCCTTCCACGGTAGTTGAACCGGGTGATATTTTAGTCGGTAAAGTTACACCTAAGGGCGAACAGCAGCTTACGCCTGAAGAAAGGCTTTTAAAAGTAATATTCGGCAAAAAAGCCGACGACGTTGTTGACGCTTCTTTACGCGTACCTCCGGGCACAAGCGGCAAAGTAATCGGCACAAGAGTATTTGTAAGAAAAGAAAAACTTACAAAAGCCGAAGAAAAAGCCAGAATCAAAGCTTTGGAAGATGAAAAAACAACGAATCTTGAAACGTTAAAAGAACAACGCAAGCTCGCTCTTACCAACATTAAAGATTCTAACGTTAAAGACGCTAAAAAAGAAGAAGAAAGAATTAACGCTCTTTACAAAAAACTTGAAAAGAGAGTTTTGGAAGATTTTGAAAGAGAAATGGAATTCTCCAAACAAGGTGACGAGCTTGCCGTAACGGTTAACAAATCCGTAAAAGTTTTTATTGCCAGCAAACGCAAGTTAATGGTTGGCGACAAACTTTCCGGACGCCACGGTAACAAAGGTGTTGTAGCTAAAATTTTACCGGAAGAAGATATGCCTTTCCTTCCGGACGGCACCCCTTTAGATATCGTTCTTTCACCTTTAGGTATTCCTTCTCGTATGAACGTGGGCCAGTTGTTTGAAACAATGTTAGGCTGGGCGGCCAAGAACTTGGGTTATAATGCCGCGACGCCTGTATTTGATGGCCCTACCGAAGAAACGGTCAGAGAAGAAATTAAAAAAGCTAAAAAAGCACTTATAGAAAAAGGCGTGCCCGAAAAGCACTTGCCCGATGACTACTGCCGTATAACATTATACGACGGCAGAACCGGACAGCCTTTTGAGGAAAAAGTGACCATAGGTTACATGTATATCATGAAGCTTATCCACTTGGTTGAAGATAAAGTTCACGCGCGTTCCACCGGGCCTTACAGCTTAATCACAAGACAGCCTTTAGGCGGTAAAGCACAATTCGGCGGACAGAGATTCGGCGAAATGGAAGTATGGGCCATTGAAGGTTACGGCGCTACATACACATTGCAAGAATTTCTTACCGTTAAGTCCGACGACTTTACAGGCAGAACGAAAATGTATGAATCTATCGTCCGCGGTGAGGCGCCGCAGCAACCCGGCGTGCCGGAATCCTTTAAAGTTTTAGTTAAAGAATTACAGGCGCTCGGTTTAAGCGTTGAGCTTCTTAAGGACAACCAGGGCCAGGCGGTTGAAGAAATGACCGTAGCCTCTATAGCTAAGGAAATTGTTTCTGAAGAAACGGAGAATTTATAATGTCAGAAAAAACGAAAAAAACAAAAAGATTAGATGACTTAAACTTTTTTGACTTTGATGCCATTAAACTCGGCATCGCCAGCCCTGAACAGATTATGGCCTGGTCCCACGGCGAAGTTAAAAAGCCCGAAACAATTAACTACCGCACGCTTAAACCGGAGAGAGACGGCCTTTTCTGTGAACGCATTTTCGGCCCTACCAAAGATTATGAATGTTCCTGCGGCAAATACCGCTGGGTAAAATACAAAGGCATGCAGTGCGACCGTTGCGGCGTTGAAATTACCGAAGCTAAAGTAAGGCGCGAGCGTATGGGCCATTTGGAACTTGCGGTTCCCGTGGCGCACGTTTGGTTTTTACGCAAAAATCCATCCAGAATCGGCATCATGCTTGACATGAGAATAACCGACCTTGAAAGGGTTGTTTATTACGCAAGCTACGTAGTGGTTGAAGACTGTATTGACTCCGTTACCGGCAGAACAGATTATAAAAAAGGCGAACTTCTTACTGACGTCCAGGTTAGAGAAGCCCGCAAAAAACACGGTTCGCGCTTGAAAGTTGATATTGGCGCTCCCGCCGTTAAAAAACTTTTGTCCGACATTGATTTTGACAAAGAAATACCGACTCTTCACGTTCAGTTGGCTGAAACGCAGTCCGAACTTGAAAGAACCAAACTTATAAGACGCATTAAAACCATGGAAGAATTTAAAGCCAGCGGCAACAGGCCCGAATGGATGATTTTATCCGTACTGCCCGTTATTCCGCCGGATTTAAGACCTTTAGTTCCGCTCGACGGCGGACGTTTTGCCGCGTCTGACTTAAATGATTTATACAGAAGAATCATTAACAGAAACAACCGTCTTAAACATATTGAAAGTTTAAGAGCGCCCGAAGTAATGATTTATAATGAAAAAAGACTCCTTCAGGAAGCTGTTGACGCTTTAATCGAAAACGGCGCCAGAGGCAAGTTCTTTATAGGCGCTGGCGGCAGACCGCTTAAATCTTTATCCGACGTTATTAAAGGTAAACACGGCCGTTTCAGACAGAACCTTTTAGGTAAACGCGTTGACTATTCAGGCCGTTCTGTTATTGTGGTAGGCCCCAGCCTTAAACTTCACCAGTGCGGTTTGCCTAAGTTAATGGCTCTTGAACTTTTTAAACCTTTTATCATCGGCGAACTTATGAAAAAAGAAGGCGTTACTCTTAAAGCCGCCAAAAAGATGTTAGAAAGGGTAAGACCCGAAATTTGGGATATTTTAGAACAGGTTACAAAAAACCATCCTGTAATGTTAAACCGCGCGCCAACGCTTCACAGGCTTGGTATACAGGCTTTCGAGCCGGTTTTAATTGAAGGTAAAGCTATTCAGCTTCACCCGTTAACCTGCGCCGCCTTCAACGCTGACTTCGACGGTGACCAGATGGCTGTTCACGTTCCGTTGTCGCTTGAAGCGCAGCTTGAGGCCCGCACATTGATGCTTGCCACAAACAATATTTTATCACCCGCTTCAGGCCGCCCTATAGCGGCGCCGTCGCATGATATTGTTATGGGTATCAGCTTTTTAACAAAAGTTAAACTCAACGACTTCGGCGAAGGGGCTGTTTTCGGCAGCATGGAAGAAGCTTTAATGGCGTATGCTTACGGCAAAGTTTCGCTGCACGCAAGAATTAAAGTGCGCGGAATTACGGCTATTAAAGAAGACGGCATGAATGAAAAAGATTTAAAAAATGTTAACACATGGAAAGATTATACAACCGTGGGTAAAATTATTTTTAATAATAACTTGCCCGAAGGCTGGCCCTATGTTAACGGTGCCGTAGGCAAAAAAGAACTTGCCGCTATTATAGACGAATGCTATAAGAGCAAAAAATACGGCAAATATGAAACTGTTCAACTTTTAGACAGAATTATGAAGCTTGGTTACAATTACGCCACGCGTTCAGGTCTTTCAATCTCTATCGCTGATATGATTGTTCCCGCGGCGAAACAGAAATACATTGACGCGGCTAAAAAGAGAATTAAAGAAATTCAGGGCCAGGCCGAAGCCGGTATCATCACCGAAGGCGAAAGATACAATAAAGTTATTGATATCTGGACCCGCGTTACCGACGACGTTGCTGTAGAACAGTTTAAAGAAATGAAAAAGTTTGAAGAGGCTCCTTATTCAGGTGAAGGGCAGAGGTTTAACTCTGTTTTCTTAATGGCTGACTCAGGGGCCAGAGGTTCCAGACAACAGGTTAGACAGCTTGCCGGCATGAGAGGTTTGATGGCTAAACCGCAAAAGAAACTTACCGGCGGTCAGGGCGAAATTATTGAATCCCCCATTACCTCAAACTTTAGAGAGGGCTTGTCCGTATTGGAATACTTTATTTCCACTCACGGTGGCCGTAAAGGTTTGTCGGACACAGCTCTTAAAACAGCTGAAGCCGGTTACTTAACCCGCCGTCTTATTGACGTGGCGCACAATCTTGTGGTTATGGAAGAAGACTGCGGCACAACAAACGGCGTTGTGGTTTCCTCACTTATGAGCGGCGAGGAAGTTGTTGAACCTATTGAAGAAAGAATTTTAGGCCGCACCAGCTTGGAAGACGTTATTGTAAAAATCAAAAAAGCTGACGGCAAAGAAGAAGAAAAAACAATTATTAAAGAAGGCGATTCTATTACGTTAGAACAATCTAAGCTTGTTAAAAAATACGGCGTGCAAAACCTGCGTATCCGTTCAGTGCTTACCTGCGAATCCAAAAACGGCGTTTGCGGTAAATGTTACGGCGTGAGCTTGGTTTCAGGCAATATTTCTAACGTGGGCGATTCCGTAGGTATTATCGCGGCTCAGTCAATCGGCGAGCCGGGTACGCAGCTTACGCTCAGAACCTTCCACATCGGCGGCGCGGCTTCACGTATGTTAAGCCAGTCACAAGCCGTTGCCGAACTCGGCGGTAAAGTAACTTTTAAAGATATTAAAGTTATTACCAACAGGTTTGATAATAAAATTTGTATTTCAAGAAACGGGGCTATCTTTGTAGAGGCCGCAAATGGTACAATTAAAGAATACAAGATTCAATACGGCGCCACATTGCATATTGCCGATAAAGTGACTGTAGAAAAAGGCACTTTAATGGCAGAATGGGATCCGCACTCAATACCCGTGCTTTCCGAAACGGAAGGTACAGCCAGGCTTACTGACGTTTCCGAAGGTATTACCTTACAAGAAGAAAGAAACAAAGTTACCGGTGTTATTGAAAGAAAAATCACTGCCAGCCGTATGGGCAAAAAGAACCCCAGAATCGTTATCGAAGGTAAAGGCGGCAAAAAAGTAAGTTTGCCGTTGCCTGTAGATACAATTTTATTAGTTGAAAACGGTGAAGATGTTCTTGCCGGCGACATTTTGGCTAAAATCGCCAAAGCGTCAGGCGGTACAAAGGATATCACCAGCGGCCTTCCCAGAATCGCGGAGCTTTTTGAAGCCCGCAAGCCGAGGAACGCGGCTATTATGTCTGAGTTCGCCGGTGTAGTCAGCTTAGAAACATCACCGAAAGGTTTGGTTGAAATCGTTGTAAGAAGCGAAGAAACCGGCCAGGTTAAACAATACGCGGTTCCCCAAGGTAAACATTTAGTTGTTTACGAAGGCGACCATGTGGGCGTAGGCGAAGCTCTAACAGACGGCGCCATTGACCCGCACGACGTATTACGCGTAAAAGGTATTAAAGAAGTACAGGAATTTTTACTTAACGCTATTCAGGAAGTTTACCGCTTACAGGGCGTTACGATTAACGACAGACATATTGAAGTTATTGTCCGCCAGATGTTGGGCAACGTAAAAATCGTTGACGCTGGCGACACGCCTTTATTAAAAGGCGAAATTGTAAGCCGCGCGACATTGTTAAAACATAATGCGCAGGCGGAAAAAGAAGGCAAAAAGATTGCGGTTGGAGACCCGATACTTTTAGGTATCAGCAAGGCTTCACTCGCGTCTGATTCTTTCATCTCCGCGGCCAGCTTCCAAGAAACGACCAAAGTCTTAACAGACGCGGCTATCACGGGCCAGGTAGACACATTACAAGGCTTAAAAGAGAACGTTATCGTGGGCCATTTAATACCTGCAGGTACGGGTATTTCCGCGAGAGAATTCACAAAAGAATTCGAAGCGGCTAAAAAGAAGTAAATTTTTAATACTCTGTACTCTTGCGTAAGAGTACAGAGTAAAACAGATTTTGTGTTTCCTTGCGGTAAATGGAGGAGCATAAATGATACGCGCGGGCGGGAATGTTAAGGCCGCTTACGCTGCCGGAGTGTTCACCCGCGTATTATAAACAATAGGAGAAAAATAGTTAATGCCAACAGTAAATCAATTAGTCAGACAGGGCAGAACAATGAACAAGACTAAAACAAAGTCACCTGCTCTTATGTCGTGTCCGCAAAGACGCGGCGTCTGTACTCGTGTCTATACCACAACCCCTAAAAAGCCTAACTCTGCTTTAAGAAAGGTTGCCCGTGTTAAATTAACATCAAAAGTTGAAGTCACCGCTTATATTCCCGGCGTGGGACATAACTTGCAAGAACACAGCATCGTCTTAGTAAGAGGCGGCCGTGTAAAAGACTTGCCGGGTGTAAGGTATCACATTATCCGCGGTGCGTTAGACGCATCAGGCGTAGAAAACAGAAAACAGGGCCGCTCTCTTTACGGTGTTAAGAGACCTAAGGCCGCTAAATAGACAGGAGTAATATAAATGCCTAGAAAAGGATTAAGACCCAGAGACAGAAGAGCTTTGCCCGAAGCCGATTATAAGTATGATTCGGTATTGGTAGCAAGGTTTGTAAATAAAATAAATTTCGAAGGTAAAAAAGCAACAGCTGAAAAAATTGTTGCGGACAGCATGGTCATCATTGCTGATAAAACCAAAGAAGACGCTATGACAGTGTTTAACCGCTGTATCGAAACAGTGCGCCCTTTACTTGAGCTTAAAGCAAGAAGAGTCGGCGGCGCCACCTATCAGGTACCGGTTGAAGTAAAACCTCTTAGAAGCACCTCGCTCGCGATGTGCTGGCTTTTAGACGCGGCCCGCTCACGCAAAGGCCGCCCTATGGCGGAAAAGCTTGCCGAAGAAATCATTTTAGGTTCTAAAAAAGAAGGCGCTGCTTTTAAGAAAAGAGAAGATACCCACAGAATGGCCGAAGCCAACAGAGCTTTTGCCCACTTTAAATGGTAAGGAATAGCGACAATGGCTGAATTTAAAACATACCCAGTAGAAAAGATTAGAAACATCGGTATTATCGCCCACATTGACGCTGGTAAAACAACTACATCTGAACGTATTTTGTTTTACACAGGTAAAGTTCATAAAATCGGCGAAACACATGACGGCGCTTCCGTTACCGACTGGATGGAACAGGAAAGGGAAAGAGGTATTACAATTACCGCAGCGGCTGTATATTGTGTTTGGAAAGACTGTCAGTTAAACATTATTGACACTCCCGGACACGTGGACTTTACGGCTGAAGTAGAGCGCTCTTTGCGCGTTTTGGACGGAGCTGTCACCTGTTTTGACGGCGTGCAGGGCGTTGAGCCCCAGTCTGAAACCGTTTGGAGACAGGCTGATAAATACCATGTTCCCAGAATTGCTTATATTAATAAGATGGACAGAATCGGCGCGAGCTTTGACAAATCTTATAAGTCTATAAGAGAAAAGCTTGGCGCGAACGCCTGCCCCATTCAGTACCCTATCGGCGCTGAAGATGAATTTAAAGGCATGGTTGATTTAGTTACCATGAAAGCTTTAATTTGGGAAGGCGACCAAAACGGCGCAAAATTTAACGAACATGAAATTCCCGCCGATGTCAAAGATATTTGCGAAAAATTAAGAACGGAAATGATTGAAAAAATCGCCGATTTTGATGAGTCTGTTATGGAACGCTATTTAGGCGGAGAAACGGAATTTTCCGTTGAAGAAATCAGATCCGCTATAAGAAAAGCCACCTTAACGGGTAAATTTTTTCCCGTAGTGTGCGGTTCTTCTTATAAAAACAAAGGCGTGCAGCCTTTGTTAGATGCCGTTACATATTATCTTCCCTCACCTAACGATTTGCCGCCCGTTAAAGGCACAAACCCCGATACAGGTGAACCGGAAGAAAGAAAACTTGTTAAAACGGAACCCTTCAGCGCGCTTCTTTTTAAAATTCAAACCGATCCATTTGTCGGGAAATTGACATTTTTCCGTATTTATTCCGGCACGTTAAGCGCGGGCGACACAGTGTATTTCCCGGGCAAAAATGCAAGCGAACGCGTGGGCCGTATCATGCGCATGCACGCCGATAAACGTGAAGAGGTTAAATATCTTGAAGCGGGTGAAATCGCCGCAACGGTAGCGTTAAAAAACGCGCAGGTCGGGCAGACAATTTGTTCGCCTGATAAACCGATTATCTTGGAAAGCATTACTTTCCCTGAACCTGTTATCCAAATCGCGGTTGAGCCTAAATCTAAAGAAGACGAAGAAAAGATGGGCAACGCGCTTTCACGTTTGGCTGAAGAAGACCAGACTTTCCGCATTAAAACAGATGAAGAAACAAACCAAACCGTTATTTCCGGTATGGGTGAACTTCATCTTGACATTATCGTTGACCGTTTGAAAAGAGAGTTCAACGTTCAGGCTAACGTCGGTAAACCCCAGGTCGCTTACAGGGAAACAGTTACCAGATCCGTCAGCAATGAAACAAAATATATCAGACAGTCCGGCGGTAGAGGTCAATACGGTCACGTTATTTTAAGAATTGAACCTAACGAAAAAGGTAAAGGTTTTACCTTCCTTAACGAAATTACCCAGGGCCGTATTCCTAAAGAATACATCCCCGCTATTGAAAAAGGTTGTAAAGAAGCTCTTGATTCAGGCGCGCTAGCAGGTTATCCGCTTGTTGATATTAAAGTTGCCGTTACAGACGGGTCCTTCCACGAAGTTGACTCCTCCGAAATGGCCTTTAAAATCGCCGCTTCAATGTGTTTAAAAGAAGGCGCCAAAAAAGCCGGCGCGGTTCTTTTGGAACCTATCATGAAAGTCGAAGTTGTTGCTCCCGAAGCCAACTTGGGCGACATTATCGGCGATCTTAGCTCCCGCAGAGCGCAAATCGGCGAAATGGGCATGAGAAGCAATGTTCGCTTTGTAAGAGCGCAAGTTCCGCTTGCCGAAATGTTCGGTTACGCTACAACGGTGCGTTCCCTTTCACAGGGCAGAGCCAGCTTTACAATGGAACCCAGCGAATACGCTGAAGTTCCTGCCAATGTTGCGAAAGCAATCATTGAAAAGAAAACAGAAGCTGGTGCTTCTAAATAAATCTAGCATAGCGGGCGGCATGTCCGCCCGCATATAGTTTAAGAGGAAAATTAAAATGGCTAAAGAAAAGTTTGTAAGAACAAAGCCGCACGTTAACGTAGGCACGATCGGTCACGTTGACCACGGTAAAACGACATTGACGACAGCATTGACGAAGGTATTAGCGAAAGAAGGGAAAGCTAAAGAGATGGGATATGCTGACATAGCGAAAGGGGGCGTAGTAAGAGACGCTTCAAAGATTGTTACGGTGGCGGTATCACACGTAGAATATGAATCGGACAAAAGGCATTATGCGCACATAGACTGTCCGGGACACGCTGATTATATTAAGAACATGATAACGGGAGCGGCGCAGATGGACGGTGCGATATTGGTAGTATCGGCGCAAGACGGTCCTATGCCGCAGACGAGAGAGCACGTATTGTTAGCGAAACAGGTTAACGTACCAAAGCTTGTGGTATTTTTAAACAAAGTAGACTTAGCGGACGCGGAGTTATTGGACTTAGTTGAAATGGAAATCAGAGATTTGTTAAGCAAATATGAATTTGACGGAGACAATACGCCGATAATCAGAGGATCCGCGTTAAAAGCGATAGAAGGGGACAGTTCACCTATAGGGGAACCTTCGATAAAAGCATTATTGGAAGCGCTTGACACATGGATACCTGAGCCGAAGAGAGAAACGGACAAGCCGTTTTTGATGGCGGTAGAAGACGTATTTTCGATTACGGGGCGCGGAACAGTGGCTACGGGCAGAATTGAAAGAGGTGTGGTAAAAGTAGGCGATACGATAGAGATAATCGGTTTTAGAGACACGATGAACACGGTAGCTACGGGTATAGAAATGTTCCGTAAGTTATTAGATCAGGGAGAGGCTGGCGATAACGTAGGGGTATTGCTTAGAGGCGTAGAAAAGAACCAGATTGAAAGAGGTCAGGTATTAGCGGCTCCTAAGTCAATCAAACCGCACACAAAGTTCAAAGGTCAGGTATATATTTTGAAGAAGGATGAAGGTGGCAGACATACGCCGTTGACACCAGGATATAAACCTCAGTTTTACTTTAGAACAACGGACGTTACTGGCGAATTGAAATTTGCGGGCGATATGATAATGCCTGGAGATAACGCGGAGATAGAAGTAACGTTGATTACGCCTGTGGCGATGGAAGAAGGCTTAAGATTCGCGATAAGAGAAGGCGGCAGGACAGTAGGCGCCGGCGTAGTAACAAAAGTTATCGAGTAAGAGTTTAAGAAAAGAAGGAAAGAGAACCCCGCGCCTATAGCAGGAGCGGGGTTTTTTATCAAAAAAATATGCTAAACTGGAAAATATTTATAAGAGGATTTATGAAAAAAGGCTTTACGTTAATTGAGCTATTGGTTGTTGTTCTTATTATAGGCATACTTGCCGCTATCGCTTTGCCGCAGTATAATAAAGCGGTAGAAAAATCCCGCGCGGCGGAAGCTTTTATTATGGTTAAAGCGATAAAAGACGCCAGAGACCGCTACTTCCTCGCAACCGGGAAAATGCCTTCAACTTTTGATGAGCTTGATATTGACATTCCCGGGGCAGCCTGTTCATCACCGCCACATAATCCCAAAGATTGTAAGGCCACAAAAATGTATATGTACGGATTGTTTGATACGGCTGTCTCAGGCTACCGGGTGAGCGTTCCCGGTTTTGAAATAGCGTATTATGATAATAACAGCAGCTTTGTGAATTTAAGGGGGCATTTTGTTTGCGGTGTAGGCGCGGGTATCGAAAACAGAGACAGGTACCTTTCGGTATGTAAATCTATCAGCGGCAAAAGCAGCCCCACTTTTACAAACGCAAACGGCGATCATTTTGTTTTTTAATATGTAAAAATATTTTGTATTTCGCAAATTTTTTTATCTGTATTTAATACTTTTTATTTTGTGGCACAACTTTTTCTGATATAAGAACAGCAGTGTTTTTAAAAATATTTTCTATATACAAAACAACTTCGCTTGATATCTTTGTTTTACGTGCTAATTTAAAGAAACTGTTATTTAATCCTATAATATTTGGTATTGCTTGGGTTGCCCGTAAAATCATAAGCGCCGAATGTTTGGCAAAGTTTTTCCCCTTCCTCATTAGCTCCGTTACAATATATGCAGTCACCGTTAGGGCAGTTGGCTGCGGCGACAGGCGTTCCCCAAGCCCTGATTCTAAAATTTTTATTAGGAATATCTATTGATAATAAGCAATTATTATTTTTATCATATGACAGGGCATACTTTTTAGGGTTTAACGGTAATTCAATATCTAAATCATCCAATGACGGAGTACATTCCCCGACAGCAAGCATATAACGCTGGTTTGCGTCAGAAAATGCCCTTGCGAGCAAAATACTTTCAGAGAGTCTTGCTCTGTCCACGGCTTTAGTATATTGCGGTAAAGCGATAGCGGCAAGTATGCCTATAATAAGAACAACAACCAATAGCTCAATTAATGTAAAGGCTTTGTTTTTAATGTAAGAATAACGCGGATACGCAGAGCGGAAAAAAGAGTGTTTTCGCTGCATGTTTTTATCTCCTTTATATATTTGTGGTAGTATATCAAATTTATTTATAAATTATTTAAAATGTGTAAGTCTTTGTATCGTATTATTTGACTACCGCAGATCTTTGTTCAAGCGTTAGGGAGGGGGTGTTTTGCTGCTGCGTTTTGGCTCCGTTTTCCGAGGGTGACGATTTTGCGGCGGATATTGCGTCAGCCACATTTTTTGCAGGGTTGTATGAGTTTGTATAATAATCATTTAAAATTTTTCTTATAGCTAAATTATGTCTTTCAATCACGGGCTTTGTGGCTTTAACAAATGTTTCCGTTTTCTTTCCTAAAGGAGCGTCGGAAATACATTTCTGTTCTATAAAATCAATCTCTTTTTCATAAGCTATCTGCATTTTTCTGGCTTCTCCGGCAGGCAGAATATGATCTACTTTTTGAAAGTCCAAGGAGGCCGAACCAAAGAGCTGTATCTTTGTGTTTTTTAACATAAATTTATCGCTTTCATTGTTTATTTTAGCTGTTAAAGCGCTTTCCTTTGATTTGCGTTCTTCGTCGTTGGCTGTAGATAATACGCTTAAATATTCCTTGCGGTAAGAGTTCATCATCTTTTCATATTCATTGCCCGCCAATCTGCCAAACTGGCTTTTTATTTGTTTGGAAACATTGGAAATATTATAGTCAAATTCGGAATTAGCTTTAGCAAGCATGGCGCGCTTTTTTTGCTCGTTATATTCTGTTACGGCGGCGTTTGTTTTCGCGTCATATTTTTTTAATATTGATTGTACAACATTATTAAAATAATCCTGTTTAGAAATATTCCCTTTGGGTTTATATACGCTTAATCTTGCGTAGTTTTCGGTAATTTCATTTATAGCGCCGGTTTCAAAAGATGTAAATTGCGGGGCCAACTCAGGCATTTGGTTTTTCATACGATTGTAATTAGATTTTATATCAGCCGTTACGATATCTTTTAATTTCGTCGCCATAAATATTTCAGTTGTGTCTTGAAATTTTGTGGCAAGCCCCAGATATTTGTTGGGGTATTCGCCAGCCGGGTGCGGTTCCGAAATATAGTCTAAAAATTCTTTTTTTACCGGCTGCATTTTTGTGTTATATTCAGCTGCTGTTTTACTGTCGAAAATTTTTTCTATTTTTTGGGCCGAGTCTTCTATAAGATTGTTAAGTTCCGTATTAATTTCGTCAATTTTCTGTGTAGGAATAAAGGCCATTCCTTCCTTAGCGGAGGCAAGCCCGTTGTTTCCTGGGATATCACCGAAAAAAGGTTGTATATTGCGCGCTATTTCGGAAAACGGATCAAGCTTTTTTCTTTTTCCCGCTATTATTTGCGCTACATTGTTTGGCACCAAGGAAGTGTTAATCGCTGCGTCTAAAAGCGCATTTTGGCTGTCCTCTTTTTTAGGGGCGGCGGATTCTTTGTCTTCCGTGTTTATTTCTTTTACTTCATTATTTTTCGCCTGCGGTATTTCTTTTACTGGCGCAGTTCCGGCGGGTTTTCCCGCTTCAATAATTTTGGAGGGTTCTTCGGATTGGATAATAACGCCGGGTCTTTTGCCAAAAGAAATTTCAGGTGTAGCAGGCGCCGCGGGCGTTTTTGTTTCTTCTTTTATAACCGGTTCGGCGGAAGGTTGTGTTTTAACATCCGTTTCTTTTTTCTCTTCAGATTTTGATGCCGCAAAAAATCTCGCAAACAATCCTTTCTTTTCTTCTGTTACGGGTGTGGAGATTTCTTTAGTAACGGCTTCTTTTTTTTCAAGATTTTGCGTCGCAGTTTTTTTTGCGGTTATTCCTGATTTTTTTTCCTCTTTTGGCATGGGGATTTTTTTTACAGTCGGCGCTTGTTTTTCTTTAACATTTTGCGCCATGGGCGCTTTTGCTATGAGTTCCTGTTTATCTTTTTGCGTTTTCAATCGCGGACGTTTGCCGAAAACAAAAGAAGCTTCCTTTGTTTCTAATTTAGCCAATTGCGGTCTTTTTCTTTTTTCTTTAGGTTTTTTTGCGATAAAATGATTGGGCGGCAGTTCTTGCGCGGAGCCTTCTGTAACCCTCGCAACTCTTTCATGATGAGCGTAAATGTTTAAAATTTCATTAGTTTGCGTTGGGGACGTTTTTTTTAAACTAGATTGTGTATTTAATATTGAAGTTAACTCTTTAAAAAATATACTGTTAACGCCCGCTATCTGGTATTGCATTGAAGCAGGGTCCTGAATTTGTAAAGACCTTTTTAATCCTTCGGTCATTTTGTTTTGCGCGGAGGATACCTGTTCTGCCGCAACCTCGCCAAACAAAGAGGTTGTTTCCGCCAAAGCTTTTTTGTGTTTGGCTTCAAGCAGCGGTAAATATGAATTTAACTGCCTTACTTTTATCTTGTTTTGTAAATCATTTAAAGCAGGTACATAAACCATATCCGCTTTTTGCAAAGCGTCGATTTTATCTTCCTCAGAATCTTTTTGCAGGGCTTTTTTTATGGAATTAACAAAGTCAGTTCTTAATTTTATATAAATTTTTTGGTCTGTAGGGCTGCCGTATCGGTTTACATATTTATCCATTGAAAGAAAGGAAAGATTGAAATTTTTATCGGTTTGAACAAAAAGCTGGCGTTCCTCTTCATTTCGGGGGTTTGGGGGGGCGTCAAAAAAACAGCCGCAAAAAAGGCTGATAATCATAAGAAAAAAAACGCTTTTTTTAATCATATTCAATTAGTATATCAAAAAAAATACGAGATAATTTATTGTTATTTTTGTTACATTGCGGCTTTTTTGCGGAAATTGTAATTTGCAACCTAAATAACTTTTGTCTTAGATATTATTAAAGAGTTGTCCGGTTAAACAAGGGTCTTAGGACCTATTTCGCGTATGGGCCTAAATAACTTTTATGCTTTTGCCTCAGCGGCCAAAAATAATATATAATATAAACATAGATTTCAAATAGCGGATGTTTTGAAACCGTATAAAAGTTGTTTGTATATACAAAGCCAAAATATTTTGCTATAATTTTAGAGTAAATAAGTAATTACTCGGCAGAAATTTCCACGGGGACAAGGTAAAATTGTGTCCTCGAAGGGCTTTTCTACCGAAAATATTTTGTTTAAAATTGTCGTCGTAATCCTGGGAAATTTAGCATGATTTTTGACGGTGCTAAATATTGCAGGTACGAACTTAAATAAGGAAAAAAAATGTCAGAAAAAAATGTAGAAAAAAAAGCTGCAAAACAGCTTATCAGCCAGGAAAGAATTCGTATTAAACTTCGTTCTTATGACCACAGGATGTTAGACCAAAGCGTAAGCAGAATTGTTGACACTGCCAAAAAAACAGGCGCAATAGTTTCCGGTCCCGTACTTCTTCCCGTAAGAATTAAAAAGTACACATTGCTCCGCTCACCTCATACAGACAAAAAATCCAGAGAGCAGTTTGAAATGCGCATTCACAAAAGATTAATTGACCTTAAAAGCCCTACAGCCAAGACGGTTGACGAGCTTATGAAGCTTGATCTTCCCGCGGGCGTAGACGTTGCAATTAAAAGCAACTAAGCAAAAATTTACGCGTCTTATATATAAGTAAGGCGCAAGTTGAAAACAATAAGGAATAAAATAAATGACAGAAAACACACAAAACGCTGCTAATGCCGCTGTGGAAACACAAGCTAACGCAGAAACTGTCAAAGAAACTCCCGCAACATTCAGGTTCGTTTTGGGAGAAAAAATGGGGATGACCCAGCTCTTTGATGAAAAAGGCAACTTACACGCAGTATCTGTAGTAAAAGCAGGTCCTTGTAAAGTTGTACGTGTCAGAACACAGGAAAAAGACGGTTATACGGCTGTCTGCCTTGGTTTTGGCGAAGTGAAGGAAAAAGCCCTTAATAAACCGGAACTTGGCTTTTTTAAGAAAACAACACAGGCCCCCGTCAGACATATGAAAGAACACAGGGTATCTGATGTTACAGGTTTTGAAGTAGGCCAAGTCGTTTCACTCGATAAAATTTTTAAACCCGGCGATTATGTTGACGTCCAGGGTAAAATAAAAGGCCGCGGTTTTGCCGGCGCAATGAAAAGACACGGCTTTGCCGGTCAGCCTGCGTCACACGGCGCTTCGGACAGAGAAAGAGCCCCGGGCGGTCTTGCTTCCAGAAGATCTTTAGGTAAAGTTCTTTCCGGCCAGAGAATGGCGGGCCATTACGGCAACACAACCCAGACAGTGGCCAAAATCGAAGTAATTAAAGTAGATTCTGAAAATAACCTTATTTTCTTAAAAGGTTCAGTTCCCGGTGCAAAGGGTACAATCGTATCTGTTTTAGAAACTTCCAAAACTAGAAAACACATTGTGGCTCCTATAGTGCAGAAAATATCTGCCTCTAAAGCTGCTAACAAGAAGTAATAGGGAGCTAAGATAATATATGGAAACAAAAGTTTTTAATATTCAAGGTAAAGAAGAAGGCACAACGGCATTGCCCGAAGTTCTTTTTTCCGCAAAACCTAACCCGACATTCTTGCACGAAGTCGTAACCGCGTTTTTGGCCAACCAGCGCAGAGGCACAGCCGATGTTAAGACAAGGGCTGAAGTCTCCGGCACAGGCAAAAAACCGTGGAAGCAAAAAGGTACAGGCCGCGCCAGACACGGCAGCATGCGCTCTCCTATTTGGAGACACGGCGGCGTCGCGTTCGGCCCCACCCCCCGCTCTTTCAGACAGTACTTACCCGCGCAGAAACGCAGAGCTGCCTTAATACAGGCTTTATCCGCGAAATACGCAGAAGGTAACGTTATTGTTTTTAACGACGGCGGAATCAAAGAAAGCAAAACAAAAGTTTTAGCTACGGCTTTAAAAGCCATGGAAGCAGGCAGAAAACCTTTGGTTTTAACAACAGAAAAGACGGATAATAAAGTTTTCTTGTCAGCAAGAAACATCGCCGGTCTTTCCTTAATACCTGCATCCGACGTTAATGCTTATGTTGTTCTTAACAGCAGCAAAATCATTATCACAAAAGACGCTCTTGAAACACTCAAAAGCACTTTTGCAGGGGAGGCAAAATAATGAAAACGATATATGAAGTCATAAAAAAGCCTCTTTTGACAGAAAAGAGCTTAATTTTAAGAGACGAACAAAATAAATACAGCTTTGTAGTTGCCAAAAACGCGAGCAAAGGCGAAATTGTTACAGCGGTAGAAAAGTTTTTTAACGTTACCGTTGAAAAAATTAACACCTGCGCGATTAAAGGCAAAGTACATCGTATGGGACGCTTTGCCGGCAAAAGAGCCGACTATAAAAAAGCGGTCGTAACCCTCAAAAAAGGCGACAAAATAGACGTCGTTGAAGCGACGGCGAAGTAAGGAGAAACTATAAACTATGCCTATTAAGACATTCAGACCTTACACCCCTTCCAGGAGAACCATTACGGTTGCCGATTTCTCTGAAATCACAACCAAAACTCCTGAAAAGAGGCTTGTTAAAGGTTTAAGAAAAACCGGCGGACGCAATAACACCGGTATGATTATGGTACGCCACATCGGCGGCGGACATAAAAGAGCTTACAGACAAATTGATTTCAAGAGAGAAAAATATGGTGTTCCCGCGAAAGTGGCTACCATTGAATACGATCCGAACAGAAACGCAAGAATTTGTCTTTTGCATTATGCAGACGGAGATAAAAGATATATCATTCACCCTGTCGGTTTAAAAATCGGCGATGAAGTTATGTCCGGTCCCAACGCAGAAATTAAAGTGGGTAACTGCCTTCCTTTGAAAAATATACCTGAAGGTACTTTTATCCACGCATTAGAGCTTAAAGTTGGCAAAGGCGCTCAGCTTGTAAGAAGCGCCGGCTCACAAGCCCAGCTTATGGCTAAAGAAAATGACTATGCACACGTCAAAATGCCGTCCGGCGAAATAAGACTTGTTCCTATAGCTTGCTGTGCGAGCATAGGTCAGGTTGGCAACGTCGAGCACAATAACATCGTTATTGGCAACGCGGGCAGAAAAAGACATCGCGGCGTAAAACCTACGGTTCGCGGCAGTGCAATGAACGCAGTTGACCACCCTATGGGCGGCGGCCGCGGTCACAGCAAGGGCGGTAACATACCGCGCTCTCCTTGGAATCAGCCTTCCCGCGGTTTAAAAACCAGACCCAAAAAGTCATGGGATTGGATGATTGTAAGCGATAGAAGAAAAAATAAGGCTGGTAAATAATTATGGGAAGATCTACAAAGAAAGGTCCTTTTATAGACAATAATCTGTTGGAAAAGGTTCAAAAAATGAATACTTCCAGCGAAAAGAAACCCATTAAAACATGGGCAAGGGCATGCACGATAGTGCCGGAATTTATCGGACACACATTTATGGTGCATAACGGCAAAAAATTCCTTCCTGTATACATCACTGAAAGAATGGTTGGCCATAAACTCGGCGAATTTTCTTTCACAAGAGTATTTAAGACACATGGTGGCATGACGAAAGAATCCACCGCCTTAAAGTAATTGAGAGGTTATAAGATATGGAAGCTTTTGCAATAGCAAAATTTCAAAGACACGGAAGCAGAAAAGTAGGCTTAGTGCTTGATCAAATCAGAGGCAAAAACGTTAAAAAAGCGGAAGAAATGTTGCCTTTTATTGAAAAAAGAACAGCCGAGCTTGTCTACAAAACCGTTCATAGCGCAGCAGCTAACTTAGAGGTTAAATCGGGCAAAAAGCTTGATCTTAGCAAAGTTTATATTAAAGAAGCTTATGCTAACATCGGCCCGATGAGCAATTTAAGAAGGATTCAGCCCGGCCCGCAAGGCAGAGCAATGCCCTACAAAAAGAGCATGTGTCATCTAACCGTGGTTGTATCAGACGAAAAGGGAGGACGTTAACTTATGGGACATAAGATTAACCCCAAGGGTCTAAGGTTAGGTTATACCCAGGATTGGCAGAGCAGATGGTTTGCTCCCAAAAATATGCCTGCCTTAATCATTGAGGATAAACGCATTAGAGAGCTTATTGAAGAACGCTTTAAAATGGCTGCGATAAGCTTTGTAGGTATTGAAAGAGCCGGCGCATTTTTAAGAATCAACATACATACGGCCAGACCGGGTGTTGTTATCGGTAAAAAAGGCGCTGATATTGAGCAGCTCAGAAAAGATTTAGAAAAAATGACAGGCAGCAAAACATTTGTCAATGTCGTTGAAATCAAAAATCCTGAAACTGACGCTAGCTTAGTGGCCCAGTCAATCTGCATGCAGATTGAGAAACGCGCGCACTACGGCGCGGCGATGAAAAAGGCCATAGAAAAAGCTTTAGCAGGTAAAGCGCTCGGTATTAAGATTATGGTTTCAGGTAGACTAGGCGGCGCGGAAATCGCCCGTACGGAATGGAAACGTGAAGGAAGAGTTCCTTTACATACACTCTGCGCGGAAATTGATTACGGCACAGCCGAAGCTATGACGATTAGCGGTAAAATAGGCTGCAAAGTCTGGATTTTCAAAAAAACACACTTCGCTAAATCCCCTAAAGAGATTTTGCATGAGCTCAGAAAGCACAGAGAAGTTACAGAAACACCCTCAGGTTCAGCTGAAACTGTTACCGAGGCTAAATAAGGAGAGGAATAACTATGTTGATGCCTAAAAGAGTAAAGTATAGAAAACCGTTTTCCGCTCCGCGCATTAAGGGCGTTGCCAAAAGAGGCGCTACAGTCTCCTTCGGCGAATACGGTCTTAAAGCACTTGAGCCTAAATGGGTTACGGCAAGACAGATTGAAGCTGCTCGTATCGTAATTTCGCGTTATGCTAAAAAGAAGGGTAAAATGTGGACAAGAGTTTTCCCCGATAAAGCAATAACCAAACACCCTGCTGAAACCAGAATGGGTAAAGGTAAAGGCGCCCCAGATCATTGGGTAGCAGTTGTTAAGCCCGGACATATTTTGTTTGAAGTAGAAGGTTTAGACCTTGATACAACCAAACGAGCTATGAGAATGGCTTCTGACAAATTGCCGATAAAAACTAAACTGGTATCCAGAAGGTAGTTTATGAAGACCAAAGAAAAAGAAAATTTAAAAAAGAAAAGTGTTAAAGAGCTTTCTGATATGCTCGTAAAAGCACAAGAAAAGAAATTTGATCTTCTTTTCAAACACAGCACAACGCCGTTGTCCAATCCGTTGGAAATTAAGGCTGTAAGACGCGAGATTGCTCTGTTGAAAACCTTAATCGGTGAAAAACAAGAGGCTAAATAGAGGAAAATATGGAAAATAAAGAAACTCGTGGAAAAAGAAAAGTTTTATCCGGCGTCGTTGTTTCCGATAAAGGTAACAAAACATGCGTAGTAGAAGTTGAAAGACTTGTAAGACACGGTCTTTACAGCAAAACTCTTAAAAGAGCTGCCAAATTCCACGCGCACGACGAAGGTAATGAAGCTAAAATTGGTGACAAAGTAGAAATTATGAGCACCAGACCTATCAGCAAAATGAAGAGATGGAGACTCTCTAAAATTGTTGAAAAGGCCATAAATTAATAAGGAAAGTCCTTACGGAGTTATAACTTATGATTCAGTTAAGAAGTATTATCAATGTGGCAGACAACAGCGGCGCCAGAAAAGTCCAGTGCTTTAAAGTGCGCGGCGGTCACCACAGGGATATCGCAACTTTGGGAGATGTTATTATGTGTTCCGTCAGAGATGCGATCCCTACATCAAGCATTAAAAAGGGCGACGTTGTCCGCGCGGTAGTAGTTCGCGTGGCCAGAGAAAAAAGAAGAAAAGACGGTTCCTATATCCGTTTCGATGAAAACGCAGTCTGCATTATCAACGAAAACGGCGAACCTAAAGGCACCCGTGTTTTCGGCCCTATAGCCAGAGAACTCAGAGACAAAAATTTCTTGAAAATTATTTCTCTCGCGCCGGAGGTAATCTAATATGTTAAAAAAGAATGATTCAGTAGTAATCCTCTCAGGCAAAGATAAAGGTAAAAAAGGCGAAATTAAAGAAGTAATAGCCTCTAAAAACCGCGTTATCGTTTCTGGCGTAAACATTGTCAGCAAGCATGAAAAGCCTGCGGGCAACAAAAAAGGCGGCATTATTAAAGTAGAAGCCCCTTTGCATATTTCTAACGTAGCGATTGTATGCAAAAAATGCAACAAAGCTATGACGCCTAAACACACTGTCGCCAACGATGGTGCCAAGGTTAGAGTATGCCGCAAATGCGGAGAAACCGTTAAATAAGGTTAAGTAAAAATGACAACAGAAACTAAGAAAACAACAAAGGGTTATGAACCCAGAATAAAAACTTTGTATAACGGCAAAGTTCTTCCCGCGCTTATGAAAGATTTAGGTTTAAAAAGCGTTATGGCTGCGCCTAAACTTGAAAAAATTGTTATTAACATAGGTGTTCCCGAAGCTAGAGAAGATATAAAAGTTCTTGATATCTGCAAAGATGATTTAACAAGCATCGCAGGCCAGGCCACGCAGATCAGAAGAGCAAAAAAATCAATCTCTAACTTTAAACTCAGAGAAGGCATGCCGATAGGCGTTCGCGTTACCTTAAGAGGTAACAGAATGTATGATTTTTTTGACAGATTCATTTCAATCGCCTGCCCCCGCATAAGGGACTTCCAGGGGTTTAATGAAAAATGCTTCGACGGCAAAGGCAACCTTAACTTAGGTATTAAAGAACATTACATTTTTCCTGAAGTGGATGTTGAAAAATCACCTAAACCGCATGGTATGAACATTACGTTCGTTACCACAGCTAAAGATGATAACGGCGGCAGATTATTGCTTACTTACTTAGGCTTGCCGTTTAAAAAGAAATAAGGAGCAGTCTTATATGGCAACAAAAGCATGGGTTGCAAAAATGGCAAAACCGCAAAAATTCGCAGTCAGATATCATAACAGATGTCAGGTTTGCGGACGTCCCAGAGGTTATTACAGGGATTTCGGTCTTTGCAGAATATGCCTCAGAAAAATGGCCCACCAAGGTTTAATCCCTGGTGTTAGAAAGTCTAGCTGGTAATTTATAAGGAGGAGGCTTCACAGCGGAAACTAACTCTGCAGGCGGATTTAAACAAATCCGTATAATATTAAAAATGCAGAAAATGGTTTTTGGAAGCCGAATACACAATGGATCCTATATCAGATTTCTTAACAAGAATAAGAAATGCAAATATGAAAAGAAAAGAAAAGGTTGACATTCCCTTTTCTAAAATTAAGACAGAAATCGCACGCGTTTTAAAAGAAGAAGGCTACATAGCCAACTACAAAGCCGTGCATAATGAAACAAAAGGCGGA